>JAEUJR010000238.1 GCA_016793585.1 Archangium sp. | reverse complement strand
GCGTCGGTCGTGAGCTTCGGCTCGCCCTTCTTCGGCAGCAGGTCAGCGAGGGTCGTCATGGGCGGTCGGTGTCTACCCGCGGGGGCAGGGAGGCGCCATTGCCGTCGTGAGGTTCGGCCAACTAGTCTGTCTGACCAGTTGGGAAAGGAGACCGCATGACCTGGGCGCTGCAGGACGCAAAGGCCCGCTTCAGCGAGCTGGCTCGCAAGGCGGAAGAAGACGGTCCACAACGCGTCACGGTGCGGGGCAAGCCAGCCCTCGTCGTGATGTCCGAGGCGGACTACCTCGCGCTCCTTCAACGCAAGAAGCGCAAGCCGCTCGCCGAGCTGCTGAAGAAGAGCCCGGTGGCAGGGCTCGAGCTCGACCTCGAGCGCTCGCGTGACACGGGCCGGAAGGTCGACCTGTGAGCGGCTTCCTGCTCGATACGTGCGTGCTCTCGGAGTTCACGAAGCGCCGCGCCGATGCCGGCCTGGTCGAGTGGCTCGCCACGAAAGACGAGTCCTCCATGTTCGTGTGCGAACTCTCACTCGGAGAACTCGAGAAGGGGCTGAACAAGCTCTCGGACTCCGGGCGACGCACGAAGCTCAGGGCTTTCATCGACCAGGAGATCGTCGAGCGCTTCGAGAGCCGGATCGTGCCAGTCGATGTGCGCGTCTGGCGTCGCTGGGGCGCGCTGTGTGGCGAGTCGGAGCGGGCAGGGCGGCCGCTGCCCGTCATCGACAGTCTGCTGACCGCGTGCGCGCTCGTTCACCAGCTGTCGATCGTCACACGCAACGAGAGCGACTTTTCAAAGTCAGGTGCTGCCGTCGTGAACCCGTGGCGCGCTGCGAATTGAGGCCGCCCACCCGATCACGCTGCCGATCACGACGCTGCCTCCGAAGTTGAGCGCGTCGTGCCAGACGAAGAGCTTGAAGAACGCCGTCAGACACAGTCCGAGTGTTGCCAGCACGACCGCTGCGCGCGCACTCGCTGGTCCTCGCCGCAGCTCGAACACCAGCACGGCTGAGAGAAAGAGCCCGTGGCCGCTCAACGGAATGAGCCCGGCGAGCCGAACGAGCGCGACGAGCGAACACGCCACGCACAGCGCCAGCGCTGACACGCCTTCCACCCGCCTTCGGCTCACGAGGTCGGCGATGGCCGTCGTGAGCAGCACGCAGAGCGGAGGAAACGCGCTCGCCTGGTAGTACCAGGGCACGAGGAGCTCGCCGGGCGACGTGCCGATCAGCACGGCTGAGGGGTGAGCCCAGAACCACGCAGCCGCGACCGCAGTGCCAAGCGCCGCGCTCCCGAGCGCGAGTGGAGCCACCCTCGGTGCTCGTCGTTCCACGTCCTTCAATCTCCTGGCCAGTGGCGGTGAAAATAGCCTTACAAAGACGCCAGGCAGGCTCGTAGATCCAGCGGTTTCTGCGCGCCAAGTGACTGGCCAACTTTTCTTGCACACGGGCTGTCACGCGAGGGTTCCACCAGCAGCCATGAACGCTCGAATCCTCGCTCTCGTCGCCGTCCTCTCGCTCTCGACCATCGCCTGCGGCGGCAGTGATGCCCTCATGCAGCCCTCGTCGGTCGACGACGTGACGGCGATTCACGGCCTGCTCCGCGAGCGCACCACGGGCGAGTTCGTCGAGTTCGCGACCGAGAACTTCGAGGCGCTCTACGACGCCGAGACGGTGCGCGCTCCGGAGTGGACGGTCTCGGGCGGCACGCTCATGGGCAACGGCAACACCGCCCGCTGGCAGCTGCCCCGCGCCGGTTCGCACACCATCAGCCTCAAGGTCTTCCTGGTCGATGGTCGCGAGCTGAACGCTTCGTGGACCGTGAAGGTCACCGCGCGGAAGTCGGAGTGACGCACTCGCATTGACGTCTTCCTCGAGGCCGCCTTCGGGCGGCCTTCGGCGTTTTCAGAGGCCCACCACCATGTCGAAGCTGATTCGAATCGCCGCGCTGTTCGGACTCGTCGCGCTCTCGGCCTGTGGCCCGGTCGCCAACGACTGCGGGCCCGCCACCTGCAATGGCTGCTGTGCCGGCGCCGAGTGCATTCAAGCGACGAACGATCGCGCGTGCGGCCGCGGCGGGCTCAGCTGCAACGCCTGTGTGCTCGGAGATGTCTGCCAGAACGGCGTCTGCCTCAACCCCGGCTTCACCGGCAGTGGCGGCGGCTCGAGCGGCGTGGGCGGCGGCTTCGCGATGGCCGGCGGCACCAGCTCGACGGGCGGTGGTTCGACCTGTCTGCCGCGCACCTGCGTCGGTGAGCAGAAGAACTGCGGGCAGATCTCCGATGGCTGTGGCGGCATGCTCGACTGCGGCCGCTGCGAGATCTCCGGCGAGACGTGCGGAGGCTCTGGCATCGCGAACCGCTGCGGCGTCGGCGCCTGCACTCCGACCACCTGCACCGCGCAAGGCAAGAACTGCGGCCAGATTCCCGACGGCTGCTCGAACGTTCTCGAGTGCGGCACCTGCCAGGGCACGCAGACCTGCGGCGGCGACGGCGTGTCGAACGTCTGCGGCACCGGGTGCACGCCGACGACCTGCGCGGCGCAGGGGAAGAACTGCGGCCAGATTCCCGACGGCTGTGGGCGAATGATCCCGTGCGGAAACTGCATGGGCACGCAGACCTGCGGCGGCGGTGGAACGCAGAACGTCTGCGGGAGCACCTGCACCCCGACCACCTGCACTGCCCAGGGAAAGAACTGCGGGCAGATCCCAGACGGCTGCGGGCTGATGCTCAATTGCGGTTCGTGCCAATCGCCGCAGACCTGCGGTGGTGCAGGCACTGCGAACGTGTGCGGAGCCGCGTGCGCGGGCGGCTGTCCCTCCGGCTTCAGCTGCGACGCGATGGGCGCCTGCGCGGGCGGCTCCCTCACGAACGTCGTGTTGGATGTTCCGGTGCCTCCGCGGCACACGGTAACCGGCGTCGTGCGACGCAACGGCGCGACGCCAACGCTCACCGGCTCGTGCGGTTCGCAGACGTACTACTCGCGCGCCACCATCTCGTTCACGCACACGACCGACACGCGCTTCAACGCGACCGTCTCGGTCGGCAACTGCACCGCGGCGACCGACACCTTCGACTTCACCGCGTCGCTCTACCCGGGCGTGTACAAGGTGACGATCTCGAAGCCGAGCAGCTACCTCGTCGACTCGAACCTTCCGAACTGGTCGACCGAGGTGACGACCATGTTCAACGTCACCGGGCCGGCGTCGAACGTCATCTTCGACGTCCCCGTGCCTCCGAGGCACACGGTCACCGGCGTGGTGACCCGCAATGGAATGCTCCCGACGCTGACGGGCTCGTGCGGCTCACAGACGTACTACTCGCGCGCCACCATCAGCTTCACGCACACGACCGACTCCCGCTTCAACGCGGCGGTTTCGGTGGGCAACTGCGCCGCCGTGAGTGACGACTTCGTCTTCAGCGCCTCGCTCTACCCGGGGACCTATCGGGTGACGGTGACGAAGCCGACCAGCTACCTGGTCGACTCGAACCTGCCGAACTGGTCGACCGTGGTGAACGCAATGTTCACCGTCTCGGCGCCTGCGTCGAACGTGGTCTTCGACGTGCCCGTGCCGCCGCGCCACACCGTCACCGGCGTGGTGACGCGCAATGGAATGCTCCCCACGCTGACGGGCTCGTGCGGCTCTCAGACGTACTACTCGCGTGCGACCATCACGTTCACGCACACGACCGACTCGCGCTTCAACGCGACGGTCTCGGTGGGCAACTGCGCCGCCGTGAGTGACGCCTTCGACTTCACGGCCTCGCTCTACCCGGGCACCTATCGGGTGACGGTGACGAAGCCGAGCAGCTACCTGGTCGACTCGAACCTTCCGAACTGGTCGACCGAAGTGACCGCGACGTTCAATGTCACCGGCCCTGCGTCGAACGTCGTCTTCGACGTGCCGGTGCCTCCACGCCACACGGTGACGGGCGCGGTCGCGCGCAACGGCATGATCCCCACGCTGACGGGCTCGTGCGGTTCACAGACGTACTACTCGCGCGCGACCATCACGTTCACGCACACCACCGACTCGCGCTTCAACAGCGCCGTCTCGGTCGGCAACTGCACGACCCCGACCGAGCCGTTCAGCTTCACGGCCTCGCTCTACCCGGGCACGTATCGGGTGACGGTGACGAAGCCCACCAGCTACCTGGTCGACTCGAACCTTCCGAACTGGTCGACCGAGGTGACCTCGACCTTCAACGTCACCGGACCCGCGTCGAACGTCGTCTTCGACGTGCCGGTGCCGCCGCGACACACGGTGACTGGAGTGGTGACGCGCAACGGAGCGACCCCGACCCTCACCGGCAGCTGCGGCTCGCAGACGTACTACTCGCGCGCCACCATCGCGTTCACGCACACGACCGACTCGCGCTTCAACGCCACGGTCTCGGTTGGCAACTGTGCTGCGGTGGCAGACGCGTTCGACTTCACCGCGTCGCTCTACCCGGGCCTCTACAAGGTGACGATCTCGAAGCCGAGCAGCTACCTCGTCGACTCCAACCTTCCGAACTGGTCGACCGAGGTGACGACGATGTTCAACGTCACGGGCCCCGCGTCGAACGTCATCTTCGACGTGCCGGTGCCAGCGCGGCACACGGTCAGCGGCATCGTCACGCGCAACGGCGCGACGCCCACGCTCACCGGCAGCTGCGGCTCGCAGACGTACTACTCGCGCGCGACCATCACCTTCACGCACCTCACCGACAGCCGCTTCAACGCGGCGGTCTCGGTGGGCAACTGCACCGCCGTCGGCGACACCTTCGCCTTCACCGCGTCGCTCTACCCGGGCGTGTACAAAGTGACGGTGACGAAGCCGACCAGCTACCTCGTGGACTCGAACCTGCCGAACTGGTCGACCGACGTGGTGGCTGCGCTGCGCGTGCCGTGAGCAGTCAGGAGATGGCGGCCGCGGTCGCGTCGGGCGCCACCACCATGGCGTCGTGGCCTGCCTCGACCTGGCGGGTCTCCCAGCCGAGCGTCTTCGCCTTCTCGAAGTAGCGCTTGAAGCCGCCGTACTTCGCGGCCCAGACGTAGCGCTTGGAGATCGGCTCGAGCGCCTT
>JAEUJR010001064.1 GCA_016793585.1 Archangium sp. | reverse complement strand
TTCACGTCGATCGTCGTGACCCGCGTGCTGACCACCTATCTCGTCCACGGACGGAACTCCGAGTCCGTCTCGGTCTGAGGGAAACGACATGCAGATCATCAAGGGCAAGACGAACATCGACTTCATCGGCAAACGCCGAATTGCGATTCTGCTGTCGACGGCGGTGAACATCGCCATTCTGGTCGGCATCGCGGGCTTCGGCTTCAACTGGGGCGTCGACTTCGCAGGCGGCACCCTCGTCGAGGTGAAGTTCAGCGGCGTCGTGACGGCCGAGCAGGTTCGCGAAGGCGCCGTGAAGGGCGGCCTCCACGAGCCTCAGGTGCAGAGCATCGGGTCGGCGGAAGACAGCACGTTCATGCTGCGCATGGGTGGCGTGACGCAGTTGACCGCAGAGAGCGAGCAGGCGGCTGAGAAGGCGATTCGTGCGCTGCCCGGCATCGACATCACCGCCTTCAACAAAGACCTCGACAACGGACTCATCACCTTCCGCACGAAGGGCGAAGTGAAGGTCGACGACATCAAGGCGGCGGTCGTGAGCAGCGGAACGGGCGTTGCGAACGTCGCGCTCCTGCCTGGCTCGAGCGCCGAGAGCGGCTTCCAGTACCAGGTCACCTCGGCCGGCATGTCGGACAAGGTGAAGGAGGCGCTGGCCAAGGGCGTTCCCGACCACACGTTCGAAGTTCGCCGCACGGACTACGTCGGCCCGCAGGTCGGTGAGCAGCTGCGCAACAAGGGCCTCGCGGCGCTGTTGCTCGCGATGCTCAGCATCCTCGTCTACGTGGCGTTCCGTTTCGACCTGAAGTTCGGCCCCGGCGCGCTGGTGGCGTCGGTGCACGACGTGATCATGGTCGCTGGCTACTACCTGGTGTCGCGCCGCGAGTTCAACCTGACGTCGATCGCCGTGCTGCTGACGATCCTCGGCTACTCCATCAACGACACGATCGTCATCTACGACCGAATTCGTGAAGAGATGGTCAAGTACAAGGGCAAGCCGCTGCCCGAGATCATCAACATCGCGATCAACGACACGCTGTCGCGCACGATCCTCACGTCTGGCGTGACGGCGCTCTCGCTGATCGGTCTGCTGATCTTCGGAGTCGGTGAGATCTTCGACTTCGCGGCCGCGATGCTCTGGGGCATCGTCGTCGGCACGTACTCGTCGGTGTACATCGCGAGCCCGCTCACCATCTGGCTGGACGAGCGCGAAGCCCACAAGCAGGGCGGCAGCGCTGGCGCGATGAAGCCGAAGACGGCCTGAGTCGCTCCTCAGCTCGTGAAGTGCCGGTGGCGGGGCTCAGCGATGAGCTCCGCCATCGTCGTTCGTGGGGTCACGCTGCCTTGCGAGCGAGCCCCAACCAGGAACGTGCGTCTTCGAGGGTGTTGAACATCTCGCGCGTCAACGCGAGCTCCTTGGGGGTGTGCTTCTTGTCGTTGATGACGTTCTGCACTGAGAGCTTGCCCACGACCGATTCGGGCATCACGACCGCGAACGTCGTGAGGCCCGCAGCGATCGCGCGAGGCAGCCAGTCTTGAATCGACCAGAGCTGATCGGCGGGGTCGACCACCGTGTAGTGCCGCGAGTCGCAGATGAGCTTCGAGACGCGGTGCTTCTTGAGGGCGGCGATCATGGCGTCGCAGCCTTCATGAAAGGCGTCGCCCTTCACGAAGTTGTTCCAGGTGAACTCGACGCACTGCAGGGCGGCGTTGAAGGTGACGCTGAAGTTGGGGTTGGTCATGGCGTCGGTGCCGAAGCAGATCGCGGGCCACTCCTGCACCCACCGGATCTCGGCGGTTTACGTGAGCAGACCTGGGTCATCTGCAGACGTCTCGCTCGGGCTGGTGGCGCTCAGGTCAGACGACGAGGCTGGAGACCATGCCTTCGTTCACCCAGCTGCCGATGGCCTGGAAGGCGTGAGACGCAGCCTCATCGCCGAACTCGGCGAAGGCCTCACACAGCTCAGGCAACGTCGCGCCAGTCATCGCTCGGGTCAGCGCCTCGGCCTCTGCGCTCGAGACCGCGTCGTGAAAGACCGTGAAGCCCTGACGAAACACCACGAGCGCCGTGGGGGAGGGTGGCATCGCGATCTCGCTCCAGCTCGCTCCGTCAGCGATGGCGCGGAAGAGCGGCCGAATGTCGAACGCGTGCTGCAGGACACGCACCGACGGCGTCAGTGTGAAGCGCACCGTTGCGGCGGTCTCGGGGGTCACGACCGAAAGTGACTCTGCCGACACGACAGGCGAATCCTCCGCGATGAATGCCTGACTCCGGGCCCACTCGAGCTCGGCCAGGTCGGCCAGAAACGGAGCCCCGTCGACCGGCTGCGCGCGCAGAAACGACGGCAGGTGCTGCCCCAGCCAGTTCAGCGAGAAGTGCGTCGACGGGTGCGCCTTCACGTACTTCGCGGCCAACACGTCGAAGTCGTCATCACCGAGCACCGCGCGCACGTGCTCGAACTCTCCGCGCAAGACGTCCCGCAACCGCAGCCAGTACTGCTCGGCGTACACGTTGACGCGCTCGTCGGGAGACAACGCTCCAGCCTTCACCAGCAACGCCGTGTCTCGAACCGCGGCGTCTCCCACGATCCACTGCCACAGCTGCTCCTGTTGCGCGGCGAGGCTCATGAGCGCAGCTCCGAGCACACGACAGCCGGCCCAATCAGCCGCACCGCCTCCATCTGCATGACCCTGGTGGCGAGAATCATGGGCGCAGCTCCACCGGCGAGACCGCGGCCGGAACCACCCGCAGCGTCTCTGCCGCGATCGTCTTCGCCTTCGCAGACTCGGCCAGCAGCACATCGAGCTCGGGCACACCCTCGTCCCACTCGATGAGGCACGACACGTCACCGAACCGCTTCACCGCGTGCCGATACAGCTCCCACACGGCGTCGCAGACCTGACCCTCGTGCGTGTCGATGACGAGGTGCCCGCGATCTTGATGCCCCGCGAGGTGA
>JAEUJR010000161.1 GCA_016793585.1 Archangium sp. | reverse complement strand
GCAGCTCGTCGGGGGCCTTCAGTTCCTTCAGCTCTTTCTTGGTCGTCATATCGGGCGGCGCTTCTGACGCCCCTCGCCCGGGGTGTCAACCTCTGAAAATGACTACAAATGCACGTGGCCGCCCGAGCCCTCGAGCTTGCTCAGGTCGCGGTGGAGCGTGACGATCTCGAGCTCTCGGGCGGACAGCAGATCGAACGCAGGCTGACCGTAGCGATCGATGAACGCCGAGAAGTCCTGCAGGCGGTGGAGCTCCTTCTTGAAGCGCTCGAGCAGCACCTGCTCCTTGGGCGGAACCGGCTTGTTGGCAGTCTTCGCGTTCTGAACGGCGAGCTCGGCATCGGCGGCGCGTTGCTTCACCGTCAGCCAGGCCGATCGTTTTCCGCAGAACTCGCTCACGAGCACCTTCACGCGCTGCTGATCGAGCGCATCCATTCGGCTCTCGGCGAGCGCCTTGCCGTGCGCGAACGCGAACCGGCCGGCCCACGAGGTGTGTTCAGGTCCGGCGGTGCCAGCGAGCGTCGCGATGAGCGTGCGCTGATAGCGAATGAAGCCGTCGAGCAACTCGGCGGTGAGCTGGGCAGAGACGAGACGAAGGGTCTTCACATCGGCGGACATGGCGCGGGCACCCTACTTCGCGCTGGCGGTACCGGCATCAGTTCGCGGAACGCAATGGCAGCCATCGACGCTGGTGGAGCCCTGAGACGGAACATGGTTGAAGGGCCGGGTCGGCGAGCCCGGTCGTCGACCCTACTCCTTCTCTCGCGTGGCGGACTCGCACCCGAAAGACGACCCGTTCCTTGGCGACACGCTGACGCCAGGCCGTGGTCCGCCCACCGATCCCGCGTTCGACGCCACGCACCACTCCGGCGAACACGCCGACCCGACGAAGGCCACGACGCCGACCCTGCAGAAAGGCGAAGCGCTCGATCGCTACGTCGTGCTGGAGCAGCTCGGCAAAGGCGGCATGGGCGAGGTCTACGCCGCGTGGGATCCCGTGCTCGACCGCAAGGTCGCCCTCAAGCTGCTGAAGGCCGAACACCAGTCGAGCGACATCGCCGACGAGCTGCGCCTGCGGCTCATGCGAGAGGCCCAGGCGCTCGCGCGCATGACGCACCCAAACGTCGTCGCGGTGCACGACGTCGGCATCGTCGAAGGTCAGGTCTACCTCGCGATGGAGTTCGTCGAAGGGCTGACGCTGACGAAGTGGCTCACCGAGAAGCAGCGCTCGTGGCGAGAGATCGTCTCGGTCTTTCTCGAGGCCGGTGAAGGTCTGGCCGCCGCGCACGACGCGGGCGTCACCCACCGAGACTTCAAGCCCGACAACGTCGTCATCGGGAAGAGTGGCCGCGCCCGCGTGATGGACTTTGGGCTCGCCCACGCGCACGAGACGAACAAGGAGCCGGCGACACCGCTGGTGAGCGCCGAGACGCCGACGGGCTCCATTCGCCGGCGCATCACCCTGCCCGGCATCATGCTCGGCACGCCCGCGTACATGTCGCCCGAGGCCATGTACGGCCAGAAGACCGACCCGCGCAGCGACGAGTTCAGCTTCGCCATCGCGCTCTACGAGGCGCTGTACGGCTACCGGCCGTTCGAGGGGCTCACCGCGCCCGCGGTCGCCGCCGAGATTCAGCTCAACCGGGTGAAGCCACCGCCCAGGAAGACCCCCGTTCCCAGGCGCATTCATCAGCTGCTGGTGAAAGCGTTGCGGGCGAGCCCTGACGAACGCTTCCAGACGCTGCGCGCGTTCCTCATTCAGCTCGGCAGGCGCAAGAGCTCACAGCGGCGGCAGGCGCTCACGATCGCCGTCGCAGTGCTCTCAGCGGTGGCGCTCGTGATCGTCGTCGCGCTGACACGCCGTGAAGCGCAGCGCTGCGCCACCGTGGCCTCGCGCATGGCCGGCATCTGGGACGAACGTGCGAGATCCGAGGCGCGCGAAGCGTTCACGAAATCGAGTCGGCCGTGGGCGGGCTCCGCGTGGACCGAGACCGAGCGCTTGATGGACAGCTGGGGCCAGCGCTGGGTCGATCGCCGCCGCGCCGCGTGTGAAGCGAGTGATGGCCGTGCCGATGAACAAGTCGGTCAGGCGATCGTGTGTCTGAGCCGCCGGCTCGCCGACTTCGACGCGACGGCGCAGCTGCTGCGAAAGGCCGATGACGACGTCGTCGAGCGCGCCGTCTCGCTCGCGGCGTCACTGCCACCGCTCGGAGCGTGTGATCAGGCCGCGCCGGTGCGTGCGACGATCGAGGCCGAAGACGTTCGCCGTGGCCTCGCCGGGGTGAAGGCGCTCATCGAAGCGGGCAAGCTGAAGGAGGCGCACGGCCGCATCTCGCTCGTGATGGAGCAGGCTCGTACGCAGGAAGCGACCGACGCGATGGCCGAAGCGACGTGGCTGAGCGCGCGGCTCGCCGGCGCCGAGCTCG
>JAEUJR010000140.1 GCA_016793585.1 Archangium sp. | reverse complement strand
CGCGGTCGCCGCAGGCACCATCTACGCCCTGGTCGCCCTCGGCTACACGATGGTCTACGGCGTGCTGAAGCTGATCAACTTCGCGCACGGCGACGTGATGATGGTCGGCGTGTACGTCGGCTACGCGGTCGCGTTCCTGCTCGGCAAAGAGGCGTCGACCTCGCTGCTCGGGTTCCTCGCGGTGTTCCTGGTCGCGATGCTGGTGTGCGCGCTCATCGGGTTTCTCATCGAGCGCTTTGCGTACCGGCCGCTGCGCGAGAAGCCGCGGCTGACGTCGCTCATCACCGCCATCGGTATCTCGTTCGCGCTGTCGTACGGGTTTCAGCTCGACGCGACGGTGTCGAAGGTGCGCGACGAGGTGACGGGCACGGAGTCGTGGAAGCTGACGTCGACGCCGTGCGCGGCGAACAGTGACTGCGTGACGTTGCTCCCCGGAGCGGCGGCGCGGCGGTTTCCCACCATCATCGAGTCGGTCGAGTGGCTGAAGTTCTCGAGCGACGACGAGGTGAGTGAGGTGCGGTTGCTCAACTGGCAGGTGATGAGCTTTCTCATCGCCGTCGGGTTGATGGTCGCCCTGCAGGTGCTCGTGTATCGAACGAAGTTCGGCAAGGCGATGCGAGCGGTGTCGCATGACCATCGCACCGCGGCGCTGCTCGGCATTCCCGTCGATACGGTCATTGCCGGGACGTTCATGCTCGGCTCGGCGCTCGCCGCGGGCGCGGGCATTCTGTACGCCATCAAGGACAAGCAGGTTCAGCCGCTGATGGGCATGTACGTGGGCCTGAAGGCGTTCGTCGCGGCAGTGATTGGCGGCATCGGGAACCTGAAGGGCGCCGTCACCGGAGCCCTGTTGCTCGGCCTCTGTGAAGAAGGCGTCGTGTGGTTCGGCAGCTCGTCGTGGCGTGACGCGGTGGCGTTCGGGTTTCTGATCATCGTGCTGCTGTTCCGCCCCGAAGGCCTGTTCGGTCGCGCCGTCGCCGAGAAGGTCTGAAGCTCAGCGCTTGTACGTCGCGGTCAGCTTCGCTTTCCCGAGCGCATTCGCGTTGAGGAAGTAGCCAATCATCGCGGCGGTCGCGTCATCAGGCACCTCGAGCTTGTCGACCTTCAGCGCGAACACCGTGACGACGTAGTGGTGCGCCTTGTCCTTCGGCGGCGGGCAGGCGCCACCAAAGCCCTTCGCGCCGAAGTCGGTACGGCCCAGCTTCGCGCCCTCGGGCGCCTTGTCCTTCAGGTCGGCGGTGAGCGCGGTGGTGCTCGCGGGAATGTCGTAGACGAGCCAGTGCCACCAGCCGCTGCCCGTCGGCGCGTCAGGGTCGTAGATGGTGACGGCGAAGCTCTTCGTGCCTTCGGGCGCGTTCTTCCAGCTCAGCTGCGGAGACTGGTTGTCGCCGGTGCAGCCCATGCCGTTGAAGACCTGCGCGTTGGCCAGTGACTTCCCTTCCTTCACGGACTCACTGGTGACGGTGAACGGCGCGGCGACGGCCGAGAACGAAACGAGCGCGGCGAAGAAGATGACTCTCATGGTGACTCCCTGCGTGCTGCGAGGTGGGAGCCCTTCATGTCGCCGCCAACGCTCCCAGCGTGCTCACAAAGCGTCACGAACCGCTCAGCGTTTGACCGTCATCGGGTCGACGCCGAAGCGCGCTTCGAACTGCCTCGAGAAGGCGTGCACCGACCGGTACCCGCTCTGCGCTGCCACCGTCTTGAGCGGAAGGCTGCGGGTCTGCAGCAACGAGACGGCGTGATGTAGCCGAGCCTCCACGACGACCTCGCGCAACGACGTGTCCTCCGCCGCCAGCTTGCGCCGCAGCGTCGCGCCCGAGACGTGCAGCAGCCGCTCGAGCATGGCCGAGCTCCACGGCCGCGCGGGCTCCTTCGCCACCAGCGCCCGCACGCGCGCCTCGAGCCGCTCTTCACGCGCGTCGAGAAACCCGCTGTGGCCGGCACGTACGAGCGCGAGCATCAGCCCCAGAACCGCGTGGTCCTGCCGGGCGGAGTCGGAGGCGTCGACGGCAAGCAGCGCACGCAGCTCGGGCTCGATGAGCGACCGCTCCCCCCGCGTCACCCGCCGCGGGTCGGTCGAGCGAACGCTCTGCGAGACGAGCGCTCGAGCGATGTCGACGAGCTCCCAGCGAAAGATGATGGCCCAGCCGCGATACGGCTCGGTGGCCGTCGGCAGGTTCTCGACATCGGCGGCGCTCGCGCGATGCACGACGAGAAACTGACCGGCCTCGAAGCGTTGGTCGCCGAGCCGCTTCGCTCCCGACAAGACGACGACGACGAGCGGCGACTCGAAGCGCACCGCCCGCAAGGCGTACGACCGGGTCGCGAAGATGACTCCCGTCGAGGGCTCGCGGGGCACGTCGGCCGGCGCCAGTGGAGTCGAGGCCATGGGCGCTTCACTATTCGCCAGCCGTCACGAACGCGAGCCCCGGGGGAGCGTCGATGCCATGGTGCGCGCCCCATGCGCACCTGGCCCGACTCCGCGAAACCGTTCCCCGTGGTGCTCCAGCGAAACTCGTTCTCGCCACGCCTCTCGGCCCGCGCTGGTGACGTCTGGCGCGCGATGCAGGACGTGGTGGTCGACCAGTCGGCGGCGGTGGGGTGGACGCCAGCGCGCTACGAGTCGACCGGCACCATGTTCATCGTGCGCTCGATGACGGTGACGCACGTGCGGGAGCTGCGCTTCGAAGACCAGCTCGTCGGCCGAACGTGGCCGGTGCGGGCGCGGCGCGACATGCTCTTCACGCGCGAGGTGCGCCTCTTCGCGACCGACGAGCTGGTGGCCGCCGCGTCGCAGGAGTGGGCCTACCTCTCGCGCGCCCTCGAGCCGATTCGCGCTGGCGCCGACATCTATTCTGCGTTCGTGCGCGAAGAGGGCTTTCCCTCGGTCGAGCTTCCACCGCACACGCCCATCGCGGGCCAGCCCGTGCATCGCTCCACGTTTCGCACCTGGCACGTGTGGATGGACCCGTTCGGCCACCTCAACCACCCGGCGTACGTCGACCTCTGCGACGAAGCGACGAGCCGCGTGCTGGCGAAGGCGGGCCAGCCGGCGCTGCAGCTCTCTCCGCTCGCCGAGGCCGTTCACTTTCGCGCTGCCATCGGCGCCGAAGAAGACGTCACGACCGAGGTGCAGTTGCTGGGAGACGTCGGCGACGACGCGGTGCTGCTCGGCCATCGCATTCTCATCGGCGACAAGGTGTGCGCGACGGCGAAGACGGTGCGGCGGCTGCTCGGCGTGCCCCGTGACGCGTGGCGCGGTGCCTTCGGCGGTTGAGCGAGGTGCTTTGGGGTGTAACGTCAGCGCTCCATGGCCGTGAAGCGCACGCAGACCATCGACGAAGAAGTGCCGCAGACGATGATGAATCGGCTGCCGGCGAGCTTCAAACCGCGGCCGCGCCGGGCGCATCTGCTCGAGCAGACGGCAGGGCCGGGCAGCCCCTGCAAACACGAGCTCTCGGCTGACGCGCTCATCATCGGCCGAGGCAGCGCCGCCGACCTGCGCGTCGACAGCGACGACGTGAGCCGCACGCACGCCCAGCTGCTGCGCATCGACGACGAGTACACCATCGAAGACCTCGACAGCCGCAACGGCGTCTTCTTGAACGGCCTGCAGGTGCACGCGGCCGTGCTGCGCGACGGAGAC
>JAEUJR010000025.1 GCA_016793585.1 Archangium sp. | reverse complement strand
GCCGAGCGTGAGCGTGTCTTGCGCGTTGCGCGTGGGCACCCAGGGCGTCGTCACGCCGTCACCTTCGACGGCGCCGCGGAAGTACAGCGGAGCGCTCGCCTGGTCTCGCCGGTACTCGAGCCGGAACGAGACGCGCGGGTGCGGCCGAACCTCGACGGTGCCAGTGGCCGAGCCGACGAGGTCGACGCCAAAGAAGATGGGCTGCGCCACGCCGCGCCGTTCGTGCAGCACGTCTCCGCGCAGGGCGACGAAGAGCCACGTCCGAACGGTGAAGCGCGCGGCGAGCGCGGCGCCCAACCACCCCGAGACGCCGAGCGCATTGGGCTCGAAGCCGCCGTTGCCGTGCAGCAGGAGCGAGAGAAACGGCGTCGCCACCCAGGTGACGTGCGCGTCGAGCAGGTGTCTGAACGCGCGGCCCTCGAGCGCGCCCACATTGCGCTCGACGCCACCGAAGTAGAGCAGCGAAACGGCGAGCCTCTCGGGCACCGCGTACGTCGCCTGCACCGACAGGGACTTCTCGGGGTTGTTGTCGACGACGCTGTTCCACCCGTTGTAGCCAGCGAGCGTCACCACCCAGCGCTCGGTGAGCGGCAACGATGCCCGAACGCCCGTGTGGTAATACGGCAGCGCGAAGAAGAGCGTCGAGCGCGACCAGTTCCAGTTGTCGCGCACCGCGATGCCCTCGGGGCCGATGGGCGAGAGGAACAGCCCGGCCTGAACCAGCAGCCCCCGGCCGACGGGGAAGCGGTAGCCCGCGAAGCCCTGCTGCACGTACTTCCACAGCACGTCACCAGAGGCGTTCACGCCCGCAGCACCCGACTGCCCGGGCTCGGCGAGGTAGTAGCTCGAAGGCGTGTGGCCGACCTGCAGCGCGACACGGCCGACGACGCCTTCGTAGTCCCACTGCACGTCGAGCGAGACGTTGCTGATGGTGAACGTGTTGTGCCGGTTGTCGAAGCCGCGCCACGCGGTGAGCCCGTTCGACGGCGCGTTGAAGTTCCACTGGTAGAAGGCCTCGGCATAGCCGCCGAAGGTGAAGGCCGACGACGCGGTCGCGGCGCCGCCGACGAGGTCCGAGGCGTTCGCGGCCTGCAGGCGGGTGTCTTCTTTCGACGTCGACTGGGCGCCACCGTCAGGCACGTCGACGCCACCATCTTCGAGGGTTCCACAGAGCAGGCCGACCAACAGCACACTGACCATGCGCCGCATGTACCGAACGTGCGTTCGTTCTGCGCGGTTCATCGCGCGATGCTGTAGAGCCAGCGCCGTTCCGTGAACTCCCGACACCGGCCGCTCCTCGTCGCGCTCGTCTGTGCCCTGCCGGCTGCGCTGGAGGCCGTCGTTCAGCTCGGCCGCATTCACCCGGACGAGGTGTTCCAGTCGCTCGAGCCCGCCACCTTTCGCGCCTTCGGCTACGGCACGCTGGCGTGGGAGTGGACGGTGGGGCTGCGCAACTGGGCGGTGCCGGGGCTCTTCGCGGTGCTGCTGAAGGTGAGCGCGGCCGTCGGCATCGACCACCCGCAGGCTCGGCGCACGGTGCTCGAGCTTCCGCAATACGCGCTGCACGTCGCGATGCTGCTCGCCGCGTACCGGTTCACGGCGCGACGGGTTGGAGACGCACGCGCGCTCTGGGCGATTCCGCTGCTGGGCCTCACCGGCCTCGTCATTCACTTCGGCGGCCGCACGATGACCGAGACCTGGTCGACCGCGTTTCTCGTCTGGGGCCTCGAGCGACTCGACGCGAAAGAACTCAAAGCCTCCGCGCTCGGTGGAGCCTTGCTCGGTTGCGCCATCGTCACGCGGTACGGCTCGCTGGTGCCCGTCGCGGCGGCCGCGCTGCTCGTGTTGGCGCAGCGCCGATGGAGAGACTCGCTGGCGGCGCTCGCAGGCGGTGCCGTCGTCGCGCTGGCGCTGGGCGCGCTCGATTGGGCCACGTGGGGCCGGCCGTTTCACTCGGTCATCGAGTACCTCGACTTCAACCTGCTCTCGGGCAAAGGCGCGCAGCAGTTCGGCAGCCACCCGTGGGAGTTCTACCGGCAGTTCCACCTCGCGCTCGTCGTCTGGGCGTGGCCGGGCGCCGTGCTCGGGTTGAACAAGCGCGCTTTCCCCGACGCGGGCCGCGTGTGGTGGTTGCTCGTGCCCGCGCTCGCGTACTTCGCCGCCATCTTCGCGACGCCACACAAGGAAGCGCGCTTTCTCTACCCGGGCCTCGTGCTGCTCGAGGTGGCTGCGCTGCCGGGCTGGCTGTGGGCGCTGGGCAAGCTGAAGCCGGCGCTCGAGCGCGTGGGGCTGGCGTTGTCGCTCGCCGCGAGCCTCGCGCTGGTGCCGTGGCTGTACCGCTATGGCTCGGGAGACAACGCGCTCTCACCGCAGCGGCCCGAGCTGTTCAGGTTGTGGGTGCACGCGGCGCCCGGAGCGACGGCCGTGCTGCAGGTGAACGAAGGCCAATGGGGCGCGCCGGGCGCCTTCTACTTCGGCCGCGATGTGCCGTGGACGTTCGCCTACGAGGCCTCAGACCCGGAGTTCCAACGCGCGATGGGCAGCCCGCAGGTGAACCGCGCGGTGACGTACTTCGACAAGTGCCTCACCGAGCTGCAGGCCGCGGGCTTCACCGTGAAGGAAGTCGACGGCGACGCGAAGCTGCTCGTGCGTTAGCGAAGGCTTCGGCAGTCGGCCGCGCAGCCGTCTCCACCAACGGTGTTTCCGTCGTCACACACTTCCCCGGCGTCGAAGCGGCGATCGCCACAGCGCGGGCGCGTGCAGTCGGTGCGGCAGAGCGTGGCGGTGTCGAGCGCCTCGATGGTGATGGGCTCGTTGCGCACCAGCGGAATGCGCGTGCCGTCGTCTTTCACCCAGCCCCACGTGCTGATGCCGGTCTGAAAGCGCGGCGTGACGGTGATGCGCCAGCGACCGGGGAACGGGAGCGGCCCGAGCGCGCCGCCGTCGCTGTTGCGGTTGAAGCTCCAGCGCCCGAAGGCGGTGCCGTTGGCGCCGAGGAAGAACTCCGACGGTGAGTCGTCGACGACGTCGATGCCGGTGCCGGTTGGCAGGCCCACGATGTCCATCTCCACCTCGGACTGCGCCTGCGACATGTTCGTGCCGTCGAAGTCGATGCCGTGGGTGAGCACGAGCGAGAGACGGCCGGTGTTGGCGTCGGCGAAGAGGTAGATGCGGCTCTCTCCGACGACCTCGAGCCCCGTGTGCGAGCTGGCCGAGCGGTAGTCGTAGAACTGCTGCACCGTGCGCGGGCGAACGATGGCGTCGGTGCCGATGCGCGTG
>JAEUJR010000004.1 GCA_016793585.1 Archangium sp. | reverse complement strand
GTGTGCACGGCGTTGCCGAGCGGGTCGAAGAAGGCCGCGATCTGATCGGGCACTTCGTTGGGCAGCTTGAAGACGTTGAACGCGGGAATCGCGACGAACTCGGCGAACGAGCCCTGGCGGTTGACGCCGAGGCCGATGGTGTTGCGGCAGAGGTGGCGTTTGCCGGCGCGGCAGTTGCGGCAGTGCCCGCAGGTGATGTGGCCCTCGGCCGAGACGCGATCACCCACCTTGAAGCCGGTGACCTCGCTGCCCAGCTCGGCGACCTCGCCCATGAACTCGTGGCCGATGCCCATGGGCACGGGAATGGTGCGCTGGCTCCACTCGTCCCAGTTGTAGATGTGAATGTCGGTGCCGCAGATGCCCGTCTGGCGCACCTTGATGAGCACGTCGTTGGGCCCGCACTTCGGAACGGGAAGCTCCTCGAGCCAGAGACCGGGTTCCTTCTTCGACTTGACCAACGCCTTCACGGGATCACTCCGAGCTGTTTGCCGACCTTGGTGAACGCGGCGATCGCGCGGTCGAGCTGCGCGCGGGTATGTGCCGCCGACATCTGGGTGCGAATGCGCGCCGCGCCTTTGGGCACGACGGGGAAGCTGAAGCCGATGACGTAGATGCCCTCTTTGAGCATCTCGTCGGCGAAGCGCGAGGCGAGGCCGGCGTCGCCGATCATCACGGGCACGATCGGGTGGCCTTCGCCCGAGAGCGTGAAGCCGGCCTTCGTCATCTGCGTGCGAAAGTACGCGGCGTTCTCGCGAAGCTGGGCGCGGCGGCCGTCGCTCTTCTCGAGCAGGTCGAGGCAGGCGAGGGTGGCGTGGGCGATCGCCGGCATGAGGGAGTTCGAGAACAGGTAGGGGCGCGCGCGCTGGCGGAGCAGCTGCACGATCTCCTTGCGGCCCGAGACGTAGCCACCCGAGGCGCCGCCGAGCGCCTTGCCCAGCGTGCCGGTGATGACGTCGACGCGGCCCATCACGCCGCGCAGCTCGTGCGACCCGCGGCCCTTCTCACCGGTGAAGCCGACCGCGTGGGAGTCATCGACCATCACCATCGCGCCGTACCGCTCGCAGAGGTCGCAGATGCCCTTCAGGTTGGCGATGACGCCGTCCATCGAGAAGACGCCGTCGGTGACGACGAGCATGAAGCGGGCGTTGGCGGCCTTCGCCTCTTTCAGGCGGGCCTCGAGCTCGGCGAGATCGTTGTTGGCGTAACGAAACCGTTTGGCCTTCGAGAGGCGCACGCCGTCGATGATCGAGGCGTGGTTGAGGGCGTCGGAGATCACCGCGTCTTCTTCCCCGAGCACGATCTCGAAGATGCCGCCGTTCGCGTCCCAGCAGGAGGAGAAGAGGATGGTGTCTTCGGTGCCGAGGAAGCTGGAGAGCTTCGCCTCGAGCTGTTTGTGAACGTCCTGGGTGCCGCAGATGAAGCGCACCGAGGCCATGCCGTAGCCGTGCTGATCGAGGCCGGCCTTGGCAGCGGCGATGAGCTCGGGGGCGTCGGCGAGGCCGAGGTAGTTGTTGGCGCAG
>JAEUJR010000001.1 GCA_016793585.1 Archangium sp. | reverse complement strand
ACTTCGCTTCGTCGACGAGCTCGATGAGCGTGCGCTCGATGGTGCCGCGGTCGTCGGGGATCAACCGGTACTGCTTCTCCCACGGGCTCGAAAGCCACTCCGAGAGCGTCGCTTCGATCGCTTTGCCCGAGAGGTCTTAGTAGACGCCGGCCGAGGCGCGGTCCGACATGGTGACGATGCCGATGCGGGCAGGAGTGCTCATGACCGACGGTTTATCGCGGACGACCCGTGGCGGCTCTGGCATAGGGGCCTCCCCGTTTCCTTTCCGCGAGGAGTCGATCGATGACCATCAAGGCCGACAAGTGGATTCGCCGCATGGCGCTCGAGCGGAAGATGATCGAGCCCTTCGAGCCGAAGATGGTGCGTGAGACCGACGGGCGGAAGATCGTCTCGTACGGCACCTCGAGCTACGGCTACGACGTTCGCTGCGCCGACGAGTTCAAGGTCTTCACGAACATCAACAGCACCATCGTCGACCCCAAGACGTTCGACCCGCGCAGCTTCGTCGACGTGAAGGGCCCCGAGTGCATCATTCCGCCCAACTCGTTCGCGCTCGCGCGCACCGTCGAGTACTTCCGCATTCCGCGTGAGGTGCTGGTCGTCTGCCTCGGGAAGTCGACCTACGCGCGCTGCGGCATCATCGTGAACGTGACGCCGCTCGAGCCCGAGTGGGAGGGCCACGTCACGCTGGAGTTCTCGAACACCACGCCGCTGCCCGCGCGCATCTACGCGAACGAGGGCGTCGCGCAGATGCTGTTCTTCCAGAGCGACGAGGTCTGCGACACCAGCTATCGCGACCGCGGCGGCAAGTACCAGGGCCAGACCGGCGTCACCCTGCCCAAGGCCTGACGCATGGGAGCGTCGCGAGACGCAGCATCGATGGTCAGCGCTGGCGGGTGAATACTCGTGGTCACCTCGTCGTCCCGGAGCGGCCATGCACCTTCGCCTCGCAGCGCTCGCTGTCGTCGTCGCCTGCGCATCGTGCAGTCCTCCTCCGCCCGAGACGGAGTGCGTTCGAAACAGTGACTGTGCGCGGGGGCGGGTGTGCCTCGACGGCCTCTGCGTCGATGGCGTGACCGGCGGCGGCGCGAGCGGTGGCGGCACTGCGACGGCCGGCGGAACCGCGACGGCCGGCGGAAGCGCGACAGCCGGCGGAAGCGCGACAGCCGGCGGAAGCGCGACAGCCGGTGGTGCAGCGGGCGGCGCGCTCGGCGGTGGCGTGGCGGGCTCGGGCGGTGGCCTCGGTGGCGGCACGGCCCAGGACGCCGGCCTGCTCGATGCGGGCGTCGATGGTGGTGCAGGTGGCGCCCCTGACGCGGGGTGCCAGTGCGGCGACCTCGAGGAGTGCGTGGGCGGGCTCGTCTGCGTACCCCGGTACGCGCTGCTGCAGTGGCACGCTCCCGCCAACGGCGCCGTCTTCCCCGGCGGCAGCAGCGTACCGCTCGAAGCCGCGCTCCTGCTCGCGAGCGGGCGCACGCGCAACGACCCCGGCCTGGTTCCGTTCGAGGCGAGCGGCGATGGTGGCCGCTTGAGCGGCGTGCTCCAGCGCGTCGACGCCGGGCTCTTCGCCACGAGCATGACCTTCCCCGTGGGGAACTGGGCGGCCACCATCACGCTCCCCGACTCGGGCCTCGCCGACGGGCCCCTCACGTTCTCGGTCGTGCCCACCGACTTCACCGTGACGTGGGCGGCGCCTCCCGTTCGCCCCGCGAGCCCCGGCCTTCAGCCGCACGACCCATCGCAAGACGCGGGCACGTTCTTCCGCCGCGACGAGACGACGACGCTGGTGGTGACGAACGCGGTGGGCGCGACGAACGTGACGGTGCGGGTGTTCGGGCTCACGAGCGATGGCGGTACACCAGACCTCACCCTCACGGCTGCGGCGTCGTGCGCGCCATGCACCGGCACTGGCTTCTGCGCGTGTTACCCGCTCGACCTCTCGCGGCCCGCGCTCGAGGCCTTCCGCGGGCGGTTCTCGTTCTCGGTGACCGGCACGGTCAACGGCGTGGTGGTGACGAACTCGAGCCAGACCCACCCTGCGCGTGTGCCGACGTTGCCGGTGACGCGCTGGAAGTGGGCGTGGGTGAATGGCCCGGGCGCGGTAGACGGAGGGTTCGCCGTCACCACCAACGCAGCCCTCGATCGCCGCGGCACGCTCTACTTTGGCTTCAGCGAGACCGGCGCGAGCGGCGTGAAGGCGCTGCGCCACCAGGGCGACGTGCAGCTGGCGACCTCGGGGGTCTTCGTGCCCACCACCGACGTCGTCATCTCGTCGCCAGCCGACTCCGGCGTCGACGTCGCGATGGTGGGGGCGCAGACGGTCGGCTTCGCCACCATCGCCCCCGACGGCGGCGTCACGCAGCTCTGCGACGTCGGCGCCAGCCAGGGCTTCATCGCCTCGGGAACCGCGGGCCTCGTGCGGCTGTCGTTCCCGTTCGCCTTCGACCTGCCCTTCGCGGTCTCGATTGGCTCGGGCACGCAGCGGCGGCTCTCGGTCGGCCAGCCGTTCGGCACGTGCGCCTCCACCAACCTGCCGCCGACCAGTCAGAACGTGAAGAACCCGCTGATGGCCTCGGGCCTCGACATCTCGCTGGCGAGCGCGGAGTCGGCTGCCGTCGTGACGTGGAGCGCCAACCCGCCCAGCCTCACCCCGTCGGGCGCGGTGATGATTCCCTCGATGCTGGGCTCGCTGACCGATCTCTTCCCCGGCCCCGTGGGCACGGGCTCGAACGGCGTGTGGGCGACGTCGCAGGCGTTCGGCTCAGGCGGGCCTGGCGGCACGGGTGCGCTCGCGGCGGGCGTCGTCTGGTACCCCATCTCGGGGCCGGGCCTGCTGGGCCTGCGCGCGGTCGACGTGAGCTCGGGTTCGAGCAGCTCGGTCATCGAGCTCGCCACGTCGGGCACTGCGTCGGTGGCGCTGGGTCAAGGCGGTGCGGTGCTCGCGGCTGCTGACACCGGGGTGCTCACGGTGGTCGAGAACGGGCGCATCGTGTGGGCGACGCCGGCCGACGCTCGCCTGGGTGGGCGGTACACGTCTCGGCTCATGCTCGACTGCAGCCGCGATGGGAGCGGCTCGCCCCTGCCGGGCAGACCCGGTGTCGCGTACCTCGTGGGAGCACCTCAGCAGGTGCAGGCCGTCATCACCGACTCGCGAGGGCTCGACGTGACGCAGCCGTGGCCGATGAACGGGCACGACCCGCGCGGTACGTCGAACACGGCGACGTCGCTCGCACCGTTCGCCTGCCCGTGAGGCGGAGTCGTGGTTCGTGGAGCACGGCCGCGTGCGCTCCCGCCGTTCGCGCGCCGGTGAAGACGGTTGCTTCAGGCAAGGCTCCCGTCGCAGTGTGACGGCATGTCGCGGGCTCCGATTCCGACGTACTCGTTTGCGTTGGTGGTGGTGAAGTCAGGGCGCAAGGTGGCGCTGGTTCGCGACCGGCGTGACGGCGTGGCGTGGTCGTTGCCTGGCGGACGAATCGCGCCGGGAGAAGAGCTGCTCGCGGCAGCGCGGCGTTACGCGGCGACCGAGACCGGAATGCCAGTCGAACTCGAGGGGGTGCTGAGGGTGCAGCACACGCTGGTCGATGGGGGTGAGGCGCGGCTGCGAGTCTGCGTGGTGGCGCGGCCGGCCGACGATCGCGCGCTCAAGACGGTGGCTGATGAGCACTCGATGCTGGCGCAGTGGTTCACCCGCGAGCAGCTGGCGACGCTCTCGCTCAAGAGTCCCGACGTGAAGCAATTCGTCGATCTGTCACTCGATGGGCCGGTGTATCCGCTGTCGTTGTTGACGTGGGAGCAGTAGCTCGGCCGATCGAGTCTGCCTGACGGCTCGCAGCGCGAGCGCGCGAAGCCGAAGACGCGCCCGCGGAGCGCGAACATGACTTCGACCACCTCAGTGGTCGTCCGAGTCGTGCTCGCTCGGTGAACGCGTCAGGTATCGTCGCACCAAGCACGACGCCGAGCGGCGCGAGCGCGGTGGGCACCGCTCGAGGGGAGCGCGAACATGCCTTCCACTACCGCAGTGGTTGTCCGAGTCGTGCTCGCTCGTTGAACGCGCCAGGTATCGTCGCCCACGCACCACGCCGCGCGGCGCGAGCGCGGTGGGCACCCGCTCGGAGGGAGCGCGAACATGACTTCCACTACCGCAGTGGTTGTCCGAGTCGTGCTCGCTCGTTGAACGCGCCAGGTATCGTCGCACCAAGCACAACTCCGAGCGGCGCGCGCACCGCTCGAGGGGAGCGCGAACATGACTTCCACCACCTCAGTGGTTGTCCGAGTCGAGCTCGCTCGTTGAACGCGCCAGGTATCGTCGCCCACGCACGACGCCGCCCTCGTGGATCGTCCGGGTCGTGCTCGCTCGCCACACGCGCCGACCGTTCGTCGCCGCAAGCACGATGCCGGAGCGCGAGAATGACCTCGACCACCTCACCGGTTGTCCGAGTCGTGCTCGCTCGTTGAACGAGCCCAGCGCGACGCTCGCCCACCTCTCAGTTCATCCAAGTCGTGCTCGCTCGCCACACGCGCCGACCGTAAGTCGCGGCAAGCACGATGCCTGAGCGCGAACATGACTTCCGCCACCTCACAGGTCGCCCGAGTCGTGCTCGCGCGCTGAACGAGCCGCCCACCGTCACCCAAAGCACGACGCTCGCCACACGCCAACCGATCGTCAGCGCAAGCACGACAACGAGACTTCAACAGCTTCGCCCGAGTCGTGCTCGCTGAACGAGGCAAGTCATCGTTGCCACGAGCACGACGCCGAGAGCGCGATACCGACTTCGACCTCACTGCTCGTCCGAGTCGTTCTCATTCAGTGAACGAGCCACGATCGTCGCGAAGGCACGACTCGATGGAGCGCGAACGCAAACACCAAGCGTGCTCGTTCGTTGATCACGCTCCCAAGTCCCGAAGCGTTGCGTCTGGGAGCGCAGTCGCGGACCTCGAACCAACACTGCAACCGCCCTTGGACCTCTCTTGTTCAGGCGGCTCGCAGCCGAGTCTGCGACAGAGCTCGGTGCAACTCGGAGATCAAGGTCGCTCGCCGTTCGCCGAGCGCCTGCCACGTCCAGTGCAAGACCACGAAGCCGCGGGCAGCGAGCGCGTTCGATCGCTCGCGGTCCTTCTCGAAGCTGACGGGGTTTGCGTGCCAGGCGAAGCCGTCCGCCTCGATGACCACATTCGTCCCCGGGAAGAGGAAGTCGAGCCGCCGCCACCGCCCTGCGACGCGCAAGCTGGCCTGACGGCGCGGTCGCGGCAGTCCCTCGCTGTCGATCAACTCCATCACCCGCGCCTCGAGCTCGCTCTCGGTTGGGCCATCTCCGCCCTCGAAGGCACGCAAGATCAAACGGAGCAAGCGAACCCCTCGACGCCCCTTCGATCGAATGACCAGCGCACGGAATTGGTCGATCGACAGCCGCTTTCGGGCGAGCACGAAGTCGACGGCGGCTCGAACATCACCAGCAGCCTCGGTGGCAGCCAGGTCGAGAAGTGTTCGGGCCACGGTCGTCACACGCAGGCCCAGGTGCGTGACCACGTCACGGGGACCAAGCGCCGTCTGGTGGGTCACCACGCCTTCGGGTGGTGGAAGTGAGGTCGGGTGGCTGACGTGCGTGGGACCGCCCTCGGCGAACCGCGGAAGTCCCCAGAGCGCCGCAGCGGTGCGATGACAGACGACTCCGGAGTCTCCGACCCAAAGCGCAGCGGCGTTCACCTGCTGAAGCCAGGTCAGCGGCGCACCCTCGATTCGGTACACGCCGGGAAAGACCGTCACCCAGAGTCGCTTCGCGCGACGCCGATCGATCTGCCGCGCCGTCACGCCCTCAGCCAACACCTGCGCACGCGAAACTACCCCGTTCTGTCGCGCTGCCAGACGCAGCACCCCTCGCTCGCCCATACCCGTCTCTCCCCCAGGAACGACTCCTAGCAGACGGGTCTGACACTCGAACGGTTGCGGCCACGAACCCGAGACCAACCACCTCGGCGGTCGTCGTAGTCGTGGCCGGGGTCAACTGCGCCACCGCGAGGCCAGGTATTCTGCCCGCCGTGGTGCCCGCGAAGGACGCGACCTGCGTCGTCGGCAAGGAGCGCGAACGGCAGAAGCGCCTGGGCTGGTGGAACCGCTTTCAGACGGCCGACGGCGTCGTACTGGGGACGCTGCGTGCGGCGGTGTTGCTGAATCGCGCATCGAGCACGCAGCGATCCACACTGCCGTCGAGTGACTGGAGCCACCTCGCCACACTCGAGCGTTGCGTCGCCCGAGACGCACAAGGCGAACACGAGACTGACCACCGCCCGGGTTGCCAGATGCGCCCCCACGGGCAGCGCCCGCCCTCACGGCACATGCGCAAGCAGAACACCGACGGTGCCCTCGAAGTCGTCGACATGCACCCAGTGACCCGTCTGCAGCACGTCGACCGTGCATCGCCCTGAAGAACGCGACACGAGCCCCTCCGCCCGATCGCGCTCGTTCGCGTCGAAGACCTTCGAGCGCGCCCCGATGACGAGGTGAAAGCGTGGACCATCGTCGGCGGCGAGGCGCTCGAGCAGCGGCCAGCAGTCGGTGGCGAAGTACGACGCGAGCAGGCTGCGAATGCGGCTGAGCGAGAGACGAAATCGAAAGCCCGCTTCGTCACGCTCGAGGTTCATACCGAGCCACTGGCCGATGCCTTTGTCGATGCCGGCCGCTCCGAGGTGCGTGACGAACGCCTCTCGCGAGGGGAAGAGCGCTGGCGCGTCTTCGAGCACCGAGAGCACCTTCATGGTCAGTTCGCTCCCTCGGAAGTCGGTGCGCTGCCCTGGACCACTGTCGAGAATCACGAGGTGCTCGAGACCGGAGATGCGCTCGGCCAGCAGCATCGCCACCTTGCCGCCGAACGAGTGCCCCAACACGCCGCGCACAGGAGCGCTCAACGTCTTCGCGGTCTCCGCCACGTCGTCGGCGGCTCGGGTGATGGTGTCGTCACCTTCGACTGTCTGCGACTGGCCGTGGGCGCGCAGATCGACCAGCACCGCCTGCCAGCCGGGTCTCGCCTCGACGAACCGACGGGCAAGCGTTCGCAGGTTGGTGCCCTGACCAAGAATGCCATGGAGCAGGAGCAGGGAGTGTTGCGCTGGGGCCGCTCCGGACGCGGTGACGATCTCGAGGTGAAGGCGCACCCCAACGCGCTATCGCCCGAAGGCCTGCGGCGCAATTGCGACGACGCCCCTCGGAGCGAGAGGTTCGCGGGCCTGCTTGCGACGTCGTTCAGCCCGACCACGACTCTGGTGCCCGAAGTGGTGGTCGAATTCATGTTCACCCGTCGCCGCTCGGTTTAGGGCCAGCGGCTCGTGGCCAGACACAGCCCAGGAACATCGCGTGACCGACCACGACTCCGGCAACCCGCGCGGTGGTCAAACTCGTGTTCGCGCCCGCTCCCGCTCGGTCTGCCTCAAACCGAGCATCGACAACCGACCAGAACGGGGCACAAGCCAACACTTCAACCGAACGCGACCCATCGACCACGACTTTGGCGACCAGCGCGGTGGTCAAACTCGTGTTCGCGCCCGCTCCCGCTCGGTCTGCATCAAACCGAGCATCGGCAACCGACCAGAACGGGGCACAAGCCAACACCTCAACCGAACGCGACCCATCGACCACGACTTTGGCAACCAGTGCGGTCGTCAAACTCATGTTCGCGCCTCGTTTTTCGCGCTCGGCTACGCGGCCGAACTGCACGCAGGGCAACTGCCAACACACGGGGCGTGGGCTGCCAGGCGATATGGAACCCCGGCCGACGCGGGCGCGGGTGACGCGGGCCCGTCCGACGCGGGCGCCGTTGAGCTGGCGCGGGTGAGGCCAGCGCTTCGGCTCGAGGACGCCGCCGACCCTTCGACCTCGGCTCGGCCTTCGCGGTGCTCTGCACGAAGGCGGAGCACAACTCGGCGACGGAGTCGCACGCTCACCGGGTCGACCTCGGCCGACTGACAGAGACGAACCGTCTGCCGGGAAATCTCGACTCCCACCGTCCTCACCGCACACACGCCTCAGTTCGTGGTGACAGTCGAGCCACCTGAAGCGTCGACCATCACGCTCTGGGCTCCCGTGATGGTCAACGTCGAGCCGCCCGAGGCCGAGCCAGTCACCGAGTTGGTCGCGCGCAGCCTGCCGATGGACCCTCCCGTGAAGTCGACGGTGAGCTTCGTGGTCACCAACCCGGTCGACGTGACCGTCGACCCTCCCGAAGCGGAGATGGTCGTGTCCGTCGCCTGGCCCCCGACGTTCAAGGTGCTGCCTCCGGTAGCGGTGAAGGTCGCGGTGGTGGTCGACAGCCCACTCAGCGTCAGGGTGCTGCCACCCGACGCCTCCCCTCTCCACGACGTCGTCGCCGTCGCAGGTGACGTCACGACCGAGCCGCCGCTGGCGCTCACCCCTTCGATGACGTCGTTCGAGATCGTCGCGCGCAGGCCGCGGCTCGTGCTGACCGACAGACCGGGCTTCACACGAACGATGAGCGTGTCGTTCTCGACCACCGTCTCGACGAGGTCGATGAGGTTGTCATCGGCCGTGATCGAGACCGCGCGCGCTCCGGCCGTCACGGTGGCCTGCACGCCTGACTGAATCGACAGCTTCTTGAAGGCCCCGACGTCACGCGTCTGGGTCGAGTCCTTCCCCGAGCCCACCGCGCCGAAGCACCCCGTCATCACCACGCACGTCAGCAACGCCATCGTTCTCATGTTCGAAGCTCCTCGAGTGTCTGCGCCTTCGATGCCAGCGCGAGCGACTCCGATCACTTCAGCAGCGAGGGTGGGCCGTACCAGCCCTCCTTCTCGAGGGTCACGGGAGCGGGGAGCGGGCCGCCCGCGAGCGCCAGCGCCAGCCGCCTCACCTCGTCGTCCGACGACTTCATTCCGAAGGAGATCATCGCGCGGCCCCCGGTGATGGCCGACATGACGACGGGGGCCGACTGAACCCGGCCATCCAGCACGATGAGCAACCGCCTCCGCACCAGCTTGCCCGTCACCTCGGCGAACCTCTCGGCGCTCGGGCCATCGAAGAGCAGCGCGAGCTGCTGGCGACCGGAGTTCGGGTCGGGCTTCACCTCGGCCTCCATGAGGCGCGGCGTGAGGCACTCACGCTCGGCGACGAACGTGCGGAGCGGCCCGTCGGGAATCACGCCTCCCAGCATCACCTGCCCTGCGACGCCGGCGTCTTGCGTGAGCGTCAGCAGCAGCGTCGCGTCAGGCGACTGCAGCGCGCAGTCAGGCCGGTCGTCTTCGGCCAACACCTCGACGCCCGCGTCGATGCCGCAGAAGGTGCCCGCGACGGGCACGGCTTCGGGGCAGAACTCCAACTTCGCCGAGAGGGTGAGCACCTGCCGCACGGCCGAGGTGTCGACCTTCGTGTCCACATCGGGAAGGCGCACGGTGATGGAGTTCGCGTCGTCGGTGATGCGCGAGACCACGCCGAGCTGGGCGAGGCGCTTCTCGAAGACCGGCCGAACGTCACCCTCCTTCTTGAAGACGAGCTCGTAGCCTCGCTCAGGCTGCTTGCGTTTCGGGCAGGCGGTGACGGCCACACAACCGAGGAGCAGCAGGAGCGCGCGTCGCATGCCCGGCCTTCTACCCCTTCAGCGGTCGGGCCACCCGTTCCACGGCAGGGGCGGGTCGGTGGCGTCGAGCGCGCGCAGAAAGGTGACGAGCTGCTCGAGCTCGGTCGCGGTCAGCGGCGAGCTCACGTGCGCAGGCAGCACCCAGTGGGCCTCGACGGCGGCCTGCAGCGTCTCGAAGCGGCCATCGTGGCCCCACGGCCCGGTGCGGCTCACGTTGCGCAGCGTCGGTGTGCGGTAGGCCCCCTCGTCCTGCGGCCGCGCCGCAGGGAGCGACTCCTTCGCGCCGTCGAAGAACGCTCCCGCCGCGTTGAACGGTGACGCGGCCAACGTCACCAGCGCCTGCGCGCGCGCCCGCGGGGGGCTGTCCACCAACCCGATGGCGTGAAAGTCGTCGTCCGAGAACAGCGGGCCCGAGTGACAGTCGGCACAGCCACGCGAGAGGAACGTCGCCAGCCCAGCCTGTTCGTCGGTGGTGAGCTTCTGCGCGCCGCCCGAGACGAACGCATCGAAGCGCCCGGCCTTGAACGCGAGCTTGCGCTGGTACGCCTCGAGCGCCTTGCCCAGGTTCGCGACGACGAGGTTGATGGCAGTGCGATCGGCCTCGCTCATCGCCTCCCAGGTCGGAAGCCCCGGCTTGCCCCTCGGAGGGAACCGCGCGCCATCGTCGAGCGGCGGCAGCGCGCCGAACAGCGCCTCGTACGAGACGCGGTACGTCGCCTTCACCCGGTGGGCGAGCTCGAGCCGCGTGAAGTCCATCTCCTTCTCGTTCTCGAAGGCGAGCACCGGCTGCGACCACAACGAGTCGGCGCGCCCGTCCCACATCTGCCAGCGGTGCCAGGCCGCGCCGTAGAGCGAGGGGCTGTTCCGGTCGACGACGGCGAGGCCCTGCGACGTCGACCGCCCATCACCGAACACCCGCTCGGGCAGATGACACGACGCACAGCGCACGGTGCCGTCACGACTGAGCCGCGCGTCGAAGAACACCTCGAAGCCGAGCAGCGCCGCGCGCTCGTCTTCTGCGACGGCATTTCCCCGCGCCGCAGGCAGGCTCGACGGCAAGGCCAGCGCGGTGAGGGACTCGCACTGACGCAGTGACAGGCCAGGCACGCGCGGGCACTCGACGCACGCGCAGAGCCATGACAACAGCCCCATCATGAAGAACGCACGGAACACCCCATTCACTTGGACTGAAATCGGCTTCTTCGCCAGTGCCCTCGTGCTGGCGGCGGGCTGTTCAGGCATCGCGTCGAACGAGCCGCTGCCCACGTCGGAGACGCCCATCGACATGCCCGGCCAGCAGCCCGCGACCGTCGTCGACAAGGCGACGAAGCCCGACGCCGAAGATGGCACCGCGTTCGGAGGGCCCGACGCTCCGTTGCTCGACGGTGTGCAGGTGCTGGCAAACCGCGACAGCGCGGTGCTCGTGCTGCCCGCGGTCACTGGCGCCGTCGACTACCGCGTCTTCCGATTGCCCGCAGGCGCGCGCGCCACGGTCGACGGCGCGGGAGAGAAGTTGACGGGCACGACGCTCTTCTGCGCGGGCTACCGCCAGCACAACGACAAGGCGACCGCCACGCGAGAGCTGCTGCGCGTCGTCGAAGTCACCGACCTCACCGGGCCCACCCAGCTCGTCGTCGAGGCCATCGACACCGCCTGCCCCTTCCCCGGGCTGCTCTCGCCCGTGCACGTCAACCTGAAGGTCGGCATCGACGAGGTGCCCGTGGTCGATCGCGTGCCGTTCGCGTTCTTCACCGAGGCCGAGGTGACGGCGCGGTACGGCAGCCTCATTCGCAACGGCCACGGCAAGGGCCCGACGCTCGCCGCGCAGGGGCCAGTCGCTTCGCCGAAGGTGCTCGCGCGCACCACGGTTCGCGTCACGCCCACCGGTAAGGCGACGCCGCGCACGAAGGACTTCTTCGACGACTTCGACGGCCAGAGCGGAGCCTTCACTGCGATGGGCCCTGCGCGTGGAGGCGGCCGCACGCACAAAGACGGCCGCCGGTTCTCGAACTCGAAGTGGGACGCGTACGTCTACAACGACGAAGAAGAGGCCACGCAGCTCGACGAGGTGCACGGGCTGTTGCGCGTCACCCTGCCCGACTGGATTCAAGACGTGTTCGCGTCGGTGGTGCTGGTGCCGCGGCGCAGCGCGAAGCTGTCTGACACGACGTACCTGCACGTGACGTTCGAGGTGGCCTCCAACGCGACCTCGCGGCGCTACTGGTGGGTTGGCGTCTGTGGCGCTCCGACGGCGGGCGCGACGTTCGACGCGATGAACCACTTCACCGGCAACCTCGTGCAGACGCCCTTCTTCTACCAGGACGATGGCTACAACCCGTCGCTCGAGAAGTGGGGCTGCCTGCAGTTCTTCCCGCGCGACGGCTCGCCCTTCGACATCGCCCAGGCCTCGCGCTCCGAGTCCGACGTGCGCGTCATGTTGAACAAGCCCGACGCGGGCGAGCGCGAGAGCGTGGTGAACCTGTCGCCCGCCCAGTACCCGGCGTCATCGGCCAAGCCGAGCTGGTTCCGCATGCAGAACGCGCAGGGTGTGTTGGGCGCCGGCCTTCTCGACGACCAGCTGCTCATCTCGCCCCGCACCCGCTTCGACGCGTGGGTTCGCCGCGACCGCCTCGTGCTTTTCGTGAACGGCCAGCAGCGGCTCTGTAATAGCTTCGGGGCGAATCGCCTCGCCATGCCTGAAGCCTCTCTTGCTCTTGGACAAGTGCTGTATCACTCGGCCGCCGAGCGCCTCGAGTTCTCCAGAGACTTCAACGACCGCACTGGCCAGCGTTTCTATCTGGAGAACGCGCCGTACGCAGACGAACGCGAGTGGGACAACGTCGGCTTCGAAGAAGAAGTCGGCCCTCCCGCCGGGTTCGATGAGGCGGCGTGTTACGTGGCCAGATGAGAGGTCCTGGGTCGATGCGGTACGTCATCAAGCGCGCAGCCACGATGTTGATGCGAGACATCAAGAAGGGTGTCTCTCCCACGCGGCTGGCGACGCGCGCGCTGCGGTACTCGTACGAGATCGCCTCGGCCCAGGTCTGGTTGAACAGCTTCGAGCTCATCGGCCGTGGGGTGCGCTGCTTCGGCCGACCCCGCATCGACAACGCCGGCACCATGCGCATCGGCCGCAACTCGTTGCTCCGCAGCGTCATCGTGCCCGTCGAGCTGTCGTGCGGTGAAGGCGCGACGCTCGACATCGGCGAAGACTGCTTCATCAACTACGGCGTCAGCATCGGCTGCACGAAGCAGATCACCATCGGCGACCGCTGCCGCATCGGCCCGTACACGATGATCATCGATACGCCCTTTCACGACGTCTACGACCGGCTCAAACGCCCCGAAGGCACGCCGACCGTCATCGAGACCGACGTGTGGATCGGCGCGAAGGTGAGCATCATGCCTGGCGTCACCATCGGGCACGGCTCCATCGTCGGCACGGGCGCGGTCGTCACCAAAGACGTGCCGCCCTTCACGGTGGTGGGCGGCGTGCCTGCGAAGGTCATCGACACGCTCGACCCCAGCAAGTTCGTCATGCCGCAGACGTTCTCGCCGCGCACGAAGTGATCAGCCGAGCTTCTGGCGCTTCAACGTGCGCAGCAGAATGACCGCGAACTTCGGGTCGTTGACGAGGTAGCGCTTCCACAGGCGGCCCGGCTCCTGGCTCAGGCGGTACAGCCACTCGAAGCCCGTGCTGCGCATGATGGCCGGCGCGCGCTTCACCGTGCCCGCGAGGAAGTCGAGGCTCGCGCCGATGCCCAGCATGACGGCCGGCTTCACGCGCTCGGCGATGCGGTCGATGAGCAGCTCCTGCTTCGGTGCGCCGAAGGCCATCATCACGATCTCGGCCTTCGAGTCGGCGAGCTGCCGGGCGATGCGATCGATCTGCGCGGTGTCGTCGAGCTTCACGAACGGAGCGTCGGTGCCGACGACGTTGGTCCCAAAGCGCTCCCTGGCGACGGCGGCAGCCTTCTCGGCCACGCCAGGCGCGGCTCCGAGGAAGAACACGCGCCAGCCGCGCTTCGCGGCGAGCTTCAACGTGGGCTCGAGCAGGTCGGAGCCGGCGACGCGCTCGGGCAGCGGCTGGCCCAACACCTTCGAGGCCCAGACGAGCGGCATGCCATCGGCGACCGACAGGCTCGCGCGTTGGTAGGCCGCCGCGAACACGTCGTCGGTGTCGACGTTCACGACGTGGTCGACGTTGGGCGTGAAGACGGAGCCGCCCTGCTTCGCGTCGACGAGCGCTTCGATGCGCTCCATCGCCTGCTGGAAGGTGACGACGTCGATGGGCACACGGCCGATGGTGAGACGCGGTTGAGACATCGCGGGCAATGTACCCGTGCGCGTTCGAGGCCACGCTCGAATTCGGGGCTGTGGTACTGGAAAACCGATGGCCCGACTGAGCCCAGACGCGCTCGCGACGATGACGGGAAGAGCCCTGCCCCGCCCTGCGCTCGAAGTGGGCGTGGGTGCGGCGCTTGCCGGGCTCGGCGTGTCGCTCTGTCTGCACCGCGTGGGCAGGAAGCGCGCGACCGACTGGCAGCCGGGCCTGAGCATCGAGGCGTCGACGCTCGACGACCTGCTCGAGCTGCTGCTCTCGAAGCGCCCGGGCTCGAGCGCGAACTGGTTGTCGTTGTCGTTCGACGACGGCTACCGCGACGCGGCCGAGTACATTCGCACGAGGGCGGCGCGCTTTCCCGCGGTGGAGTTCTTCTATTTCGTGTGCCCCGAGAAGCTCGAGCGGCGCGCCGGCTTCCGGTGGGACGTGGTGGAGCAGCGGCTCGTCTCGGGTCTCTCGCGTGACGAAGCGACGAAGCTGCTGCACGAGCCGCATCGCGTAGGCGCCGAGAACGTTCGAGCAGAGCTCTCGTCGCTCGCTGACGCGAAGGGCTTCGAGCTGTCGACGCTGGACGAAGTCCGTGCGCTGGCGAAGCTGCCCAATGTCATCATCGGCAACCACTCGAACCTGCACGCCAGCCCGAACTCGTTGCCCGACGACGAGGCCGCGCGCGACTACCGCACCTCTCGCGACGACTTCGAGCGCCTCATCGGCCCGCAGCAGCACTTCGCGTTTCCGTTCGGCACGCCGAGGCATCACTTTCAGCAGCGGCACGTCGACCTGCTCCGTGCCCTCGGTGACTTCACGGTGTGGACGACCGAGTCACGCCCGTACCGGCTGTCGGAGCGAAAGCCCGGCGCGGTGCTGCCCCGCTTCCCCATCAACGGGGAGCGTTCGGCGAGCGAGCTCACGGGGTGGATCGCGGCGCGCTCGGTCGACTTCCGCGTGCGCGGCACGAAGCATCGCTTCTGAGCGGGGCGCACGCCTCGTCAGCGCATCGACTCGATGGTGATGGCGCCGAGGAACTTCTGCTTCCCGATGATGCCGACGGTGTGCTCGGCGTCTTCGGTCTTCGTCACGCCGAGGTGAACGACGAGCAGCGCGGCGTCTGACGCGAGCGCGATGGGCACGCCCGCCTGCTGCGAGACGACGGACTCGACGCAGACGACGGCGACGCCACCCGAGTCGATGTGCTGGCTCATCTCGACGATGAGCTTCGAGACGCCGGCCTTCTCGAGCCCCTCGGTGAGGAACAGCTTCGCCGGCGCGCCACGAGCCAGGCGGGCGACCTCGACCATCGCGTCGGCCACTGCGCTCGCCGACATCGACGGGCTCGCGGGCACCACGACGAGCGACTGCCAGCTGCCGCGCATCACGCCGACGAGCTGCTGGTACACCTGCTGGGTCAGCTTCGGCTGCGCGTCCTGCGTCTTCTTGCTCATGGCCGCGTCTCACCCTCGCGCGTCGTGCGCACCCACGTCTGCGGTTTTCCCGTCGCCTTGCCGCGCACCACGAGGGCCACCTTCCACGCGATGTAGGCCGGCGCCATCGCGAGGTCGAACAGCCCACGAACGCCGGTGCCCGAGTGCAGCCAGCCCGCCGTCACGTAGAGGCCCAGACACGCCGCGCAGCTCGTGAAGAGCGCGAGCGGGGCGACGACCGCCGCCGACGGCAGGAAGAAGGCCAGCGCCCACGAGGCCATCAGCCCACCCACCGTCGCCAGCGCGATGCGGCTCAGCGGAGGCACCAGCACGTCCATCGCGAGGTCGAAGAGCAGGCCGCTCTTGCGCGAGAGCGACTCCTTCAAGAGCGGCCAGCCGTGCAGCTTTGCCATCTCGGCGCGCCCGTGCTCCCAGCGGCTGCGCTGCGAACGAGAGGCCGCTTCTCCAGACACCATCTCACCCAGCACGTCGGCCTCGCCCACCCACACCACGCGGTGCCCCTGCTTGCCGATACGAATGCCGTACTCGAGGTCTTCCACGATGCTGAAGGCGTCGTGGGGCACCGCCTTCAGCAGCTTCGACGAGAAGCACATGCCGTTGCCGCGCAGGCCGCACGAGACCTGCAGCCGCTCCCGCGCGGTCGAACGAACCTGGTGGAACATCGCCAGCGCGATGCGCATCAGCCGCGTACGCCACGAGGCGTTGGGGTTCGACACGCCGTAGTGCGCCTGCATGGCCGTCGCACCCGTGGCCAGCCGCGCCGCGTACGCAGAGAGCAGGTTCTTCGAGACGAGCGTGTCGGCATCGACGACGCAGCAGGCATCGGCGAAGCCATCGGCCAGGCTCCACTCGAAGGCGTGCGCGAGCGCATAACCCTTGCCGCGCTTCTCTGCGTCGACGCGCTCGAGCACCGTGGCGCCCGCGGCGCGCGCCTTGACGGCCGTGTCGTCGGAGCAGTTGTCGGCGATGACGACGACGCGCCGCAGGTCGGCTGGGTAGTCGATGGCGAGCAGGCTCTGCACCGTCGCCGAGATGCCCACCGACTCGTTGTGCGCCGGCACCATGAGGTCGAAGCGGAACGTGGCGGGCGAGGGAGGCGCCGGGGCAGGCACCGGGCGCGACAGGAGCGCGAGCACGCCCAGGTAACCGCACACGAACAGCAGCGGCAGCCCGAGCACCGTCAGCGCGACCGCCAACACCAGGCTCATGGCAACTTCACCTGGCTCAGCACCGGCATGCCGAGGCGACGCTGCACCTGCCACGACTCCACGAGCGTACCGCTGCGCACGTCACGCGCCGCCCCGATGACGAGGGCCAGCCCCATCGCCGCCGCGAGCGCGGCCAGAATCAGCACCACCGCGTTCGGAGACGCCGGCTTGCGCGGCACCGACGCCGGCCGCACGACGCTGTAGCGGTACTTGAAGGCCGCGCGGGCGGTGTCCTGCTCGATGCGGGCGCCGTCGATGCGCATCATCAGCTCTTCGTACTTCGCCGCAGCGACGCGCAGGTTGTTGCGCGAGTGCTCGACGAGCGGGTCTTCGGAGAGCTCGGCGTTCGACAGCGCGACCTGGGCCTGCTGCGAGCGGCGGGGCGTGGTGCGCGGGCTGGTGCGCGCGGGCTCGACGAGGCCGTCTGGGTCTTTGCCGCCCTTGCGTTGGTACTCGCCAATGAGGCTCTCGATGTCGCCCTTCACCTGCATCATCTGCGGCGAGTCGAGCTTCATCTGCGCGATGCGCTGCTGGGCGTCGATGACGATGGGGTGCTGGTCGGCGTACTGCACCTTGAACTCCTGCAGCTGCACGTTGAGCTCGGCGAGCCGGCGGTTGCGGAAGTCTTCGAGGTCGGCGAGCGCGCGCTTCTTCGAGTTCAGCAGGAACTTCAGCTGCGCCAGCTCCTGCTCGTTCGCGGGCGGCGGGGCGTTGGGCGAGACCGGCTCGTTCGCGGGCGGCAGCGGGTTGGTCGTCGCGCCACCGCTCTCGGGCACGATGCCCGACGGCGGCGCCTGCACCCCGCCCTTGCGGCGCTCCTCGCGCACGCGCTCGAGCTCGTGCAGCGAGTCGTCGACGGCCTTCTGCACCTGCGAGGCGTGCATCTCGAGAATCGCGAGCGCCTCGCTGATGGCCGTCATCTCGGTCACGTGCCGCGTCTCGAGGAAGTTCTGCTGCGCCGTCTCGACGAGCAGGTACGCCGTCTGCGGGTCTTGCCAGTCGATGCTGATGGTGACGGTCTGCGCGTCGGTCTCGACCTTGAGCCGCTTCTCGAGCGTACCCACCATGGCGTCGAGCCGGTCTTCTTCGGTGAGCGGGCCCGAGACGAGGCGCATCACCAGGTCCTTCACCTTCACGATGGGCGGGCGGTGCTCCTCCCAGGCCTTGAGCAGGTTCGTCTGTTTGATGAGCGAGACGAGGTTGTCGTGGGCGAAGATGAGCTCGCGCGCAGCGCGGGTGGGGTCTTCGCTCTGCAGGCTGGAGCGCGGGTTCCCGAGCGCACGAATGATCTCGTTCTGGTTCGCCAGCAGCCGTGCCTCGGCGTGCCAGGTGCGCGGCACGAGGAAGCTGGCGAAGGTGCCGAGCCCGAAGACGACGACGAAGACGCCGAACGACAACAGCCGGTGCCGCCGCACGCCACGAAACACGAAGCCGATGACGTTGCGAATCAACGCGTAGTCGAAGAGGTCGAGGCTCTCGTCGCGGCCAGACGTCGTGGTGGCGGGGGCGGGATCGGTCACGTCGGGTCCTGGGCGAGCGTCTCTTTCACGTGCGCGACGAACTGCGCCTGGGTGAAGGGCTTGGCGAGGTAGCGGCGCACTCCCAGCTCTTCGGCGTAGGCCCGATCTTCGGGCATGGTGCGCGCGCTGATCATCAAGATGGGCAGGCCACGCAGCGTCGCCGAGCTGCGAACGTGATCGCACACGTCGTACCCCGACGACTCGGGCAGCATGAGGTCGACGCACAGGAGCGAGGGCCGCGCCTTGTCGAGCTGCTCGATGGCCTTGCGGCCGTCACCCGCGTAGCTCACCTGAAAGCCGAGCTTCGCCAGGTAGGCCCCGATGACCTTGCGAATGTCGGGGTCGTCGTCGACGACCAGGGCTGTCTGTTGAACGGTGTCACTCACGACTGATGGTCCCCGAAGAAGATGTGGAGCAGTTAGCAGAAGTCAGAACGTCGTGGAGTCGGTGTCTCGCACCACCGCCGCGATGGAGAGGGACCAGAGGAGCTGGCCCGGGGTCATGAAGCGTGGCTGCTCGCTGAAGACCGCGCGGCCGGTGCCGACGAGTGACAGCCAGCGCGTCGTGTTCCACGAGACGGCCGCTTCGGCGAACGTCGCGCTGTCGCCAGCCTGCTCCGCCCGCCCGAGAGGAATCGCGTAGCCGCTGCCCACGGCGCTGGTGAGCGTGAGGTTCTTCGTCAGCCGCGAGTTGATCGACCCGCGCGCCTCGACGCGTTCGTACACGAGGCCCGTGAAGCGGTCGGCGAACGGCGCCATGCGCGCGCCGAGGTCGAGCTGCACCGGCACGCCCAGCACCTCGACGGGTGACGAGACCGACGCGAGGGCGACCGGAAGGAACTCGGTGAAGAGGCCAGGCGGCGGGCCCCCGACGACGGCCACGATGCGCTCCCTCGTCCACGCGGCGCCCGCTCCGACCGTGACGGTGAGCGTGCGGCTCGCGCGCCAATCGAGCGACTCGGTGAGGAGCACGATGGACTGTTCGGCGCCCGTGTTGAACGAGGCGTGGGTCGCCTGCGCCGACGTCGCCAGGCCCAGCCGGCGATCGAGCACGAAGTGAATCGAGCCCGAGCCGGTCGGGCCCTGCTGCAGGGGCAGCTGCGTGCCGCCGGTCGGGTCGCCCGAGACGAGATAGCCGCCCGACAGGGCGAGGCGCACGAAGGCGTTGGGCTGCCCGTCGAGCGCGAAGAACGACGCCGAGCGCACGTACGGCGTCGAGCCCAGCGTCTGAACCTCGAAGACGCCACCGGGCCGGCTGCCGTCGGGCAGGCGCAACGAGCCGATGTCGGCGACGCCGTACGAGGCGTCTTCCGAGAGCATGAGCGAGGCGCGCTCGAAGCGCTTCGTGAAGGTCAGCACGCCGTGATGGAGCGGGAGCAGCCGGGCCGCGAGCTGCGGCTCACGAATGATCAGCTGCGGCGCATAGCGGAGCGTCAACAGCGACGAGCTCCACGCGAGCGACCCCGACACGGCGGGGTCGAGCTGCAGGTCGGTGGTCGCACCGACAGCCACGTCTCCGGGGAGCGGCGCGCGGGTGGTGACGAGGGCGCTCGCCGAGACGTCGTAGCGCGCGACCCCGCCGTCGGCCGTCGACGCCAGCACCGCGGTGGCCAGCGCGACGAGCGCTCCCGAACCGCCCGCTCCGCTGGCGGAGCGCGCGCTCATTCGGCGACGACGACGTCCTGGGGTTGGAGCAGGAACTTCACCGACGCGTGATCGCCCGACGTCAGGTTCTCCCACGTGAACCTGATGCGCACCGGCTTCTGGGTGGGCCCGGGCTTGCGCACCACGAAGATGCCGTCTTTGTGCGCGAAGTCGGTCAGCCCGCCAGACGCGGCGATGGCGTGCAGCACGCCGGCGCCCGGCTCGAGCACCACGACGCCAGGCCGCGCCACCTCGCCCACCACCGACACCGTCAACGGCCGCATCTCTTCGAGCGAGACCGTCACGACCGGCGTGTTGATGAACTCCTTCAACCGCACCTGCAGCTCGGTCGCGACCTGCATCGGCATTTTGCCGGCGACGACCCAGTCGTTCACCATGGGCAGCGACACCTTGCCGTCGCCGCGCACCCGCACGCGGGCCGACATCGCCTCTTGCTGAAAGACGCGCACCTGCAGGGTGTCGCCGGGAGAGATGACGTACTCGCCTGGCACGCTCGCGCCGTACGCATCGACGGGAATGAAGACACCCTTCGGCGCCCAGCACGCAGGCACGAGAGCGACGACGGCGACGAGCACGAGCAGGCGCATGGTTCGGTTCATGACACGACCGGTTCCGTGGTGGCGACCGGCATCGGCGCCGGCGGGTCTTTCTGGCGGGCGGTGCGAACGAAGGCGAGCAGCTCCTTCACGTTGACGGCTCCCGAGCCCAGCACGAGCGCCAGGTACAGCCCCGCGTCGGCCGACAACCGCAGCACGGGGTGCACCCGCTCGACCAACCACCAGTCGACGCCCGACACGGCCGCGCACGCGACGAGGGTGCGCGCGATGACGCTCAACGAGCGCGCGTCGAAGGCACGCCGGCCCACCAGCGACGTCATCGCCACCGTCACGACGATCTCGGTGCCCAGCTGCGCGATGGCCGCGCCGATGCCCGCGCCGCCCTGCCCGAACCAGCGCACCGAGCGCGAGATGAAGACCCAGTTCAGCAGCGGGTTCACCACCAGCCCGGCAATCGAGATGAAGGCCTGCGTCCACGCGCGACCGGTCAGAATGAGCGCGTTCGACGAGAGAATCGCGACGTAGGTGAGCACGAAGATGCTCGAGAGCACCTTGAGCGACGTGGCCGCGGGCGCGTACGCCGGGCCGTAGAGCAGCGTGACCCACTCCTTCGCGCCCAGCGCCATGAAGAGCGAGCTGGGAAACGCGACGGCCAGCACGAGCTCGAGGCTGCGCCGCATCACCTGGGTGTACTCCTCGTCGGAGCGGGCCCGCGCGCGCGCGAACAGCGGCATCAGCACCCAGCCGATCATCGGCGTCACCATCAGCGCGAGGCCGGCGAGCAGACTGGCCGCGCCGTACCAGGCCACCTCTTCGTCGCCCGCGACCACCGCGAGAATGCTGACGTCGAGCTTGTTGTAGATGGTGTGTGCCGCGAGGTTCACGAACATCGGCAGCGAGCCCAGCACCGCGAGCTTCGTGGCGCCGACGTCGACGACCCACTTCATGGCGAGGTGCTTCGTCACCAGCCGCACGCTCACCACCGTCTTCAGCGCCTCCGAGGCCACCACCGCGAGCGCCACCGTCCACAACGGCAGCGAGAGCACCACCGCGAGCAGCGTGCCGGTGCCCCAGACGAGCTTCGAGGCGATGTTCAGCACCGAGAGCCCGTTGACCGTACCGCGCGCGTGCAGCAACGCCGCGAGGCTCTGGTTGAAGGTGAAGAGCAGCGCCGAGACCCCGAAGAGGTGCACCACGGCCCACGTCTCGGGCGGGCGGTCGGCGACCATGAGGAAGATCTGCGTCGCTGCGAAGAGCACCAGCGCCGTCAGGGCCCGCAGCGCCGTCACGCCGCCGAAGAAGTCGCTCGCGTGCTCATGGCGAACCGACACCTCTTTGCGAATGTAGGTGTCGACGCCGAACCCGGCCAACACGAAGAGGGTCGAGGTGAAGGCGTCGGCGAAGTTCACCACGCCGAACGCCTGCGGCCCCAGGTACCTCGGGAGCAGCAGGCGCACGCCCAGCGCGATGCCCCACGTCACCATCAACGAGCCGAACAGCTTCACGGCGTTCTTCGCCGCGAGCGTGGTGTCCTGCCGCGCCGACGTCTGGCCCAAATCGCTCACCTGGGCCCCAACGCCTTCTTCAGCTCGCCCCGCGCCCGGTCAGCACGACCGGGAACGTCTTCAGGATGAGGCTGATGTCCTTCGAGAAGCTCCAGGTGTCGATGTACTGCAGGTCCATGTACATCCACTGCTCGAAGCTGATCTCGTTGCGGCCCGAGACCTGCCAGATGCACGTGAGGCC
>JAEUJR010001171.1 GCA_016793585.1 Archangium sp. | reverse complement strand
TGAGCGCCCAGCTCGGCGCGACCGTCACCGCGACCGTCACCACTGGCGCTGCGGGCGGGCTCGTCATCAACGAGGTCGACTACGACAACGTCGGCACCGGAGACCCCGACGAGTTCATCGAGCTCTACAACGGAACCGGGAGCGCGATGTCGCTGATGAACCTCGCGCTGGTGCTGGTGAACGGAAACGGCAACAACGAATACCTGCGCGTTCCTCTGGCGGGCAGCATTCCAGCAAACGGCTACGTGGTGATCACCAACGCCAACCTCACCCTGCTCGGTGGCACCCGCGTGGTGCCCTCGGGGTGGATGATGGGCGACAACGTGCAGAACGGCGCGCCCGATGGCGTCGCGCTGATCAACACCTCGACGGGCGCGGTCATCGACAAGCTCTCGTACGAAGGCAGCCTCACTGCGGCGAGCATCACCGGCATCAGCGGCACCGTGAACCTCGTCGAGATTTCCGCGACAACGGTCGTCGACAGCAACACGGCCAACGGCGCGATGTGCCGCATGCCCAACGGCGCCGACTCGAACAACGCGTCGGTCGACTGGGCCTTCTGCTCGGTGCCCACGCCGGGTGGGCCGAACATGCCCTGATGCATCGGAGGAACTGTCGCGACGCGTTAGCGGACTTCCGTTGACTCCGTGATGGTTCTCTTCGACAAGACGCGCGCTCTTTTTCTGCCCCGGAGGCGCGCGTGATCGTCGGAGTCCCCAAAGAAATCAAAACCCGTGAGTACCGAGTCGGCATGACGCCGGCCATCGCCAAGGCCTACGTCACGGCCGGGCACCAGGTCTTCGTCGAGAAGTCGGCTGGTGAAGGCGCTGGCATTCCCGACGGTGAGTACGAGCGCGTCGGCGCGAAGATGCTCGCGAGCGCCGACGAGGTCTGGAAGCGCGCCCAGATGATCGTGAAGGTGAAGGAGCCGATCGAGCCCGAGTACGAGCGCATGCAGGAGGGGCAGATCATCTACACCTACTTCCACCTCGCGGCGGTGCCCGAGCTGGCCAAGGTGCTGATCAAGAAGAAGGTCGCGGCCGTCGCGTACGAGACGATTCAGCCGGAGGACGGCTCGCTGCCCCTGCTCAAGCCGATGTCGGAGGTCGCCGGCAAGATGTCGATTCAGGTCGGCGCCACGTCGCTCGAGAAGGCGCATGGCGGCAAGGGCATGCTGCTCGGCGGCGTTCCCGGCGTTCGCCCCTGCAAGGTCGCCATCATCGGCGGCGGCGTCGTCGGCACCTGCGCCGCGAAGGTCGCAGTCGGCATGGGCGCTGACGTCACGATTCTCGACGTCAACCTCGACCGCCTCACCTACCTCGACGACATCTTCCAGGGGCGCCTGCGCACCCTGATGAGCGACTCCGAGAACATCACCCGCGCGGTGCGTGAGTCTGATCTCGTGGTCGGCGCCGTGCTGATCCCCGGCGCGAAGGCTCCGAAGCTCGTCTCGGCCGATCTCATCAAGGAGATGTCGAAGGGCTCGGTCGTCGTCGACGTCGCCGTCGATCAGGGCGGCTGCATCGAGACCATCAAGGCGACGACCCACGACAACCCCACCTACGAGGTCTCGGGCGTCATTCACTACGGCGTGGCCAACATGCCCGGCGCCGTGCCGATGACGTCGACCTTCGCGCTCACCAACGCCACCCGCCCCTACGGCCGGAAGATCGCCGACATGGGCCTGCACGCGGCCATCAAGTCCGATCTCGCGCTCGCCAAGGGCCTCAACACCTACGGCGGCCACGTCACCTACGAGGCCGTCGCCCGCGATCTCGGCTACCCCTACGTGGCGATCGACAAGGCCATCGAAGGCAAGTGAGGCCAGTGTCACTCTGACGCGTTGCGCATTTTCGCCCGCGTCACTGTGTCAGCCCCTTCACACCTCACGCCCGGAGACCTTCGTGTTTCCGGGCGTTTGTGTTTCTGAAACCCCCGGCATCGTGGCTGCATTTCCCTCTCGGCGCGGGGCTGGGCCGACAACTTCCCCGCGGCACGAAATAGCTGAACGACTTCGTGCGTTTGCTGTTCACGGAAGTTCGCGAGGGAGTGACGACATGTTGGGGTTCTCGACGAAGAGCGACAAGGCCCGAGCGGAGTTCGAAGGGCTCGTGGCGCCGTGGCTCGACTCCCTTTACGGCGGCGCGCTGCGGCTGACGCGCAACGAGCGTGACGCGGAAGATCTCGTGCAGGACACGGTGATGCGGGCGTACCGCTTCTTCGACAAGTTCGAGCGCGGCACCAACTTTCGCGCGTGGCTCTTCAAGATTCTCACGAACACCTTCATCAACGGCTACCGCCGCCAGGTGAAGGAGAGGTCGCTGGGCGACGAGTCGGAGCGCCAGAGCGTCGAGGCGCAGTTCTTCTCGTCAGACACGACCGATCAGGCCCAGAACCCCGAGGACTACCTGCTCCAACGGGTGATGAGCGACGACGTGCTCAAGGCCATCGACACCCTGCCCATCGACTTTCGCATGGTGGTGATTCTCGCCGACCTGCAGGAGTTCTCGTACAAGGAGATCGCCGACATTCTCGACGTGCCCGTCGGCACGGTGATGAGCCGGCTCTTCCGTGGCCGCCGCCAGCTCGAGACCGTGCTGCGCAAGCGTGAACAGGTGGAGGACGCCCCGCTGGTCGACTTGAACGCCTACCGGGAGCGGAAGAAGCTGGCCTGAGGAGCGTTGAGATCACCGGATGAATTGCCGCGACGCCGAACCTCTTCTGATGCCCTACCTCGACGGCGAGCTCGTCGAGGCCGATCGTCTCGAGGTCGAGAAGCACCTCGCCGACTGCACGCCCTGCGCGAAGCAGACCGAGGTCTCGCGACACAACCGCACGCTGGTGCGAACGCTGGCGAAGGCGGCGACTCCGCCGATGCCCGAGGCGCTGCGTGCGAAGGTCTTCAGCCAGGTCCGCTCGGAACAGGCAGGGCAGCGTCAGGGGCGCTTCCTTCGCTTGTCCGCTGCGGCCGCTGGCGTCGCGCTCTGCGCCTTCGTCGGCCACCACCAGTGGCGCTCGTTTCAGCGAAAGCTGTACGTCGACGACGCCGCGAGCCGCCACGCCCGCCAGTTCCCCCTCGAGGTGCGCGTGCCGCAACCCGAGGCGCTCGAGGCGTGGTTCGACGGCAAGCTCGGCCACCGCGTCGCCGTGCCCCGCTTCCCCAACGCCGTCGCCGAAGGCGCTCGTGTGCTGAACGTTCGTGAGAAGCAGGCTGCGTACATTCGGTACGACGCGCCGACGCGAGCGTCAGCCCAGCCGCGACAGGTGGGGCTCTTCGTGTTCGGTGACAACGGCAACGACATCGACGTCGGCGCGCGCGGCGAAGCCGAGCTGGGCAACTCGAACGGCTACAACGTCGTCACCTGGCGTGAAGGCGACATCGTCTACCAGCTCGTGACCGACCTCGAAGAAGACGACATTCGGGAGCTGCTGCCGGCCGACCCGGGTCATCGCCCACCGCCTCCGGTTCCAGCCGGGAGGCCTGCGCTTGACGTGCAGCCAGCCTCGTTCCAGCGCTGAGAGAATCGCCGTGGGGGCGCCGCGCGGCATTCGTTGACCCCCTAGAACCACGCCACTAGCCTCGCCGCGCAATGTCCAAGACAGTTCTCATCGTCGAGAAAGACGTCGCGCTCATGCACGCCATGCGCGACGCACTCGTGGGCCGGGGCTTCGCAGTCGACGAGACGACCGACGGCAAGGCCGTTCCCGATCTCGTGAAGAAGAAGAAGCCCGACTGCGTGGTGCTCGCGGTCGATCTCGACGCCGGTCAGAACGGCTACATCCTCTGCAAGAAGCTCAAGAGCGACGACGAGCTCAAGGGCGTGCCGGTGTTGATCGTGGGCGACCCGAAGGGCTTCGGTCAGCACCAGAAGCTCAAGACCCGCGCCGAGGACTACCTGGGCAAGCCGTTCGAGGCGCCCTCGGTGATCGATCGCGTCGGAGCGCTCGCGGGCTTCCCGCCTGAACCAGCAGCCGCGAGCGAAGAGTCTGGCTTCGACCCGGGCTCGTTGCTCGACGAAGGCGCCGGCTCCGACGAGCTCGCCCTCGAGAGCGCCACCAGCGAAGAGACGGTCGGCAACAGCGACCCCGACTTCGAGATGGTCGACGCGATGTTCGACGACAAGCCGCCCGTCGAAGAGGCGCCGATCGAAGAGCCACCTGCGCCACCCGAAGAGATCTCGCTGTCGACCTCGAACTTCGACGAAGACGAGTTCCCCGCCGAGAAGACGGTCGTCGGCTTCATGCCCAAGCTCGAGACGCCGCCTCCTCCTCCGCCGCCCTCGAAGCCCGAGAAGCCTGCCGTCGTCGCCAAGCCGGCCCCCGAGAAGAAGCCGTTCTCGAGCTCGCCGTCGATCAGCGGAGATGGCTCCGAGGCCCGCGAGCTGCGCGCAAAGGTGAGCGAGCTGTCGAGCGCGCTCGAAGACGCCAACCGCCGCGCCACCGAGTTCGAAGACAAGGTGCGTGACCTCGAGAGCCAGCTCGAGACGAAGCAGACCGAGCTCGAGGCCTCGAAGTCAGGCGGCGGCAAGAGCGAGAAAGACGTCTTCAACCTCCGCGACTCCGTCAACAAGAAGGACAAGGAGATTCTCAAGCTCAAGACGGAGCTCAACGAGAAGGAGAAGGAGATCGTCGAGCTGCGCGAGAAGGAGAACTCGCTCGATCAGCAGGTCTCGGAGTCATCGGGCGAAATGGCCCGCAAAGACGCCCAGCTCAAGACGCTCCAGACCAAGGCCGATCAGCTCGCCGCCGAGCGGAAGAAGATCGACCAGCAGCTGCTGACCGCGAAAGAAGAGGCGCGCTCGGCCACCGCCCGCCTCACCTCGCTCCAGACCGACTTCGACACCCTGCAGCCGCGCGCGCAGGAGATGGAGCAGGAGCTGGAGTCGATTCGCAACGAGAAGAACGATCTCGAGAACGCCCGCCAGCAGGCCGAATCGGATCTGGCCGAGGCACGCGGAGAGCTCGAGGCCGTCAAGGGCCAGCTCGACGAGCGCAGCCGCGAAGCTGACGACCTGCGCAGCCAGCTCGAGCAGTCGCAGATCGATCTCGACGGCGCCCGCAACCAGGTCAGCACCCAGGCACAGGCCTTCGCCGACGAGATCTCAGGCCTTCGTCAGCGCATCGCCGACCTCGAGGGCGAATCGAAGAAGCACGAAGATCGCGCCAGCCGGCAGCAAGCCCGCCTCAAGGCCGTGCTTCAGGACGAAGAGCGCGTGCGCGAAGTGCTCGAGCAGGCCCTCTCGCAGCTCA
>JAEUJR010001151.1 GCA_016793585.1 Archangium sp. | reverse complement strand
GTCGGTACTGCGTTCGCGACCGGGCTTGCCCTGGGAGCGCCCATTGCCGGTGTCTCGCTCGCCGTCGACGCGGTGATGGGTCTCGCGTCACGAGCCGCTCCGAACATGAACCTGCAGGAGACGGGTTCACCCCTGCGCATTCTGGGAGGCGGCGCGATGCTGTGGCTCACCATCGGTGTGTTGACGGAGCGACTGCTCGAGATCGTCGCGGCTTCGCCCGAGTCGCTTCACACCGTGCTGGAGCTCGGCCGATGAGTGAGAAGACCCACCAGCCGACGGACCAGAAGCTGCGTCAGGCGCGCGAAGACGGGAACATTCCGAAGAGCAAGCTGCTCTCGGCGGCGGCGGTGACGCTTGGAGGCTTCACGGCCACGGTGATGTTCTCGCAGGACTCGGCGGCGCGGCTGATGGGGTGGTCGACGCGGCTGTTCTCGCTGAACGCTCGTGCTCCGGAGCTCGAGATGCTCGAGGCAGTGAAGGTGCTCGCGCTGTGCCTGGCTCCGACGCTGATCGGAGCGCTCTTCGGCGCGTTGGCGAGCGGGCTTCCGATGGCCGGCCTTCAGCTGAACCTGAAGCTCGTGCAACCGAAGTTCGAGAACCTCGACCCTGCGGCAGGGTTCAAGAAGCTCTTCAGCCCGCGACAGGCCATTGACCTGGTGAAGGGGCTCGCAGTCGCGGCGATCATCTCGGTGATTCTGTGGAACGCGGTCGAAGACGCGGCGCCGCAGACGTTCAAGGCGCTCTCCCACGACGCGGTCACCAGCTTCCGCGTCTTGCTCGCCGCGTTCCTTCCAGCCGTGACGAAGGCAGCCGCCGTGCTGCTCGTGCTGGGTGTCGCCGACTACGCGCTCGCCCGCATGCGCCACACGAAGGACCTGATGATGTCGCACGACGAGGTGAAGCAGGAGCACAAGAACTCCGACGGCGACCCGCACACCAAGGGCAAGCGGAAGCAGCTGATGAAGCAGCTCGCGATGGGCGGGCCTGCACGCGGTGTGAAGAAGGCCACCGCCGTCGTCGTGAACCCGACGCACATCGCCGTCGCCATTCGGTACGACGAGTCGGAGTGCGAGGCGCCGTACATCGTGGCGCGCGGCCGTGAAGAAGACGCCCTCGCGATTCGCCGGGAAGCGGCCTCGCTGGGCATCACCATCGTTCGAGATGTGCCGCTGGCTCGGTCGCTCATCCACTACGACGTTGGCGAAGAGGTGCCCGAGGAGCTGTACCAGGCCGCCGCCGCCGTGCTCCGTGTCGCCATGGAGACGAAGGCCGAAGCCGCGTCCGCAGTGCTGGGTCAGTCTCAGGAATCCTGAGGGTTTGCAGGGCATGCGAGGTGCACAACCTGCCCTTCATGAACACCCCGATTCCGTCGAAAGACCCGCAGCTTCCTGAACTTCCAGACGAGCTGCTCAAGGCCGCGGCCGCGCTGCTTCAGGTCGCGCTCGAGACGAAGACGAAGGCCGATGCCGACCGCCAGGTGACCCCGTGAACTCATTCATCGACAAGGCGCTCGCCCGGGCGCGCACGCAGTCGGACGTCATTCTCGCCATCGTGATGGCCGCGATCGTCGGCTCCATGAACGAGCCGCTGCCGCCTTGGGTGCTCGACGTCGGCATCGCCATCAACCTCGCCGCGGCGGCCGCGCTGCTGGTCGCCGCGCTGTACGCGAAAGACGCGCTGAAGGTCGCGAGCTTTCCCACGCTGCTCCTCATCACCACACTCTTCCGGCTCTCGATGAACGTCTCGTCGACGCGGCTCGCGCTCAGTGAGGGTCACGCGGGTGAGATCATTCAGGCGTTCGGAGAGTTCGTGGTTCGTGGCGACTACGTCGTCGGCGCCGTCATCTTTCTCATCCTCACCCTCGTGCAGTTCCTCGTCGTCGCGAAGGGGGCCGAGCGTGTCGCCGAGGTGAGCGCGCGCTTCACGCTCGACGCGATGCCGGGCAAGCAGATGTCGATCGACGCCGACCTTCGCGCCGGAGCCATCACGCAGGATCAAGCCCGCGCACGCCGCCGTGATCTCGAGCGCGAATCGCAGCTTTTCGGCTCGATGGATGGCGCCATGAAGTTCGTGAAAGGCGACGTCATCGCGGGCCTCGTCATCACCGCGGTCAACCTCATCGGCGGCATCGTCATCGGCACGCTCCAGAATGGAATGACGGCCGCCGAGGCAGCTGGCACCTACGCCCTCATCTCCATCGGTGACGGGCTCGTCTCTCAGATTCCGTCGCTCTGCATCGCCGTCGCAGCAGGCCTGGTCGTCACGCGCGTCGCCTCCGAGACCGAAGAGGCCTCGCTCGGCAGTGACATCGGC
>JAEUJR010001105.1 GCA_016793585.1 Archangium sp. | reverse complement strand
CAGGGAGCCCCTTCGGTGAACCGAATGCCGAGCGACTTCACCAGGGCGTCGAGCAGCGGCCGCTGCGGGCGTTCGGCGAGCCGCTTCGTGCCCGTGAAGTGGAAGACCGAGTTCGGCCGAAGCGCGGCCTGCGTGAGCAGGAACCGAAACGGCGCGCCTGCGTCGTGACAGTCGAGCTCACCCGTCGAGCCTCGCAGCGTCTTCAGCCCTCGCGAGAGCACCAGCACGTCTTCGGGAACGTCGACGGCGCCTTCGAGCGCGGCCTCGTGCGCACCTTCACAGAGCTCGCGCAGCACGAGCACGCGGTGCGCGTCTGACTTCGAGATGGGCGGGCTCAGCACCTCAGGCACGCCACGCCCCCGTCCACCGCGACTGCCAGGTCTTCGCGTCGACGACGGCCGTTCGCCACCTGCCGAGGTCTTCGAGCAGCACCATGCGCAGCTGGGTCGCGCTGCCCTTCTTGTCGGCCGCGAGCACCTTCGTCACCTTCGAGAGCGGCGCCTTCGCGAGCTTCGCCAGGACCGCGCGCGCGTTCTTCACGTTGGGCAGCGAGGCCTCGACGGCTTCGGCGACTCCGCGCGGCGTGACGCCGAGGTCGACGCCGAGCTCGAGCGCGCAGAGCATGCCGAGGCCGACGGCTTCACCGTGACGCAACGAGAAGCCGCTGACGCTCTCGAGCACGTGCCCGAAGGTATGGCCGAAGTTCAGCACCACCCGCACGCCCTTCGTCTCGTAGGGGTCGGTGCGCACGACAGCCTCTTTCAAATCGCGCGCCTCACGCAGCAGGGGCAGGTCGTGCGGAGCCTTCTTCATCCACCGTCGGGCCGTCGCGGCGTCGAGCGTGACGACCATCTTCCACGCTTCGAGCCGCCCTTCCCTGCGCTGAGACTCCGAGAGCGTGTCGAAGAACGATGGGCACAGCCACGTCTCTGCCGGCCCGTGAAACACCCCGAGCGCGTTCTTCACGTCGCCGACGTTCACCGCGCCTTTGCCGCCGATGGAGCTGTCGACGGCCGCGAGCAACGTCGTGGGCACGTGAATCAGCTTCACGCCGCGTTTGTGCAGATGCGCGATGACGGTGACGACGTCTCCCACCGTTCCACCGCCGAGCGCGACGAAGGTGGCCGAACGAGAGACGCCCGAGAGCCGCTTCGCCACCCGCTCGATGGTCGAGAGCGACTTGAGGCCTTCACCTGCGGTGAGGGGAATGACCGTGCGCTTCGAGAGCGACTTCGCGACGTCGCGGTGCAGCCGCAACACGCGCGCATCGGCGAAGACGACCGCGTCGTCGGGCAACGACTTCACCAGGTCGACGAAGCGGCCGGAGCGGTCGACCGACGGCGTGATGGCGCCAGGAGGAAGAGTCGTCATGCGCGGTGCGGCCTCGCGAGGAAGGACAGCCAGAGGTCTGCGAACACCATCGAGGCCATCGCCTCGATGACGGGAACGGCGCGCGGCAGAATGCACGGGTCGTGACGGCCGGCCTTCGCGTGGTCGGTGAGCGTCGCGGGCGGCTTGAAGAGCACTCGCGCGAGCACCGGCGCTCCGTTCGCGAGCCCGCCTTGAATGCCGCCGTAGACGTCGCTGGGCGTGCCGTCGGCGTTCGTCGCGTGAAACTGCGTGCCCGGTAAGCGCAGCCGGTGCTCGAGATCGGCCGGGCCCCACACGACACCAGTCACCGCACCGACGCCCGCGAACGCATCAGCGAGCCGCGACTTCAGCTTGCCGAACACCGGCTCGCCCAGGCCAGCCGGTGCGCCCTCGATGCGAACCGTGATGGCGCCGCCGAGCGAATCGCCCGCGGCCTTCGCCTCGAGAATGCGCGCCTCGATCTCCGCGGCGAGCGCCGAATCGGGACAACGCGTCGGGTGCGCATCGACCTGCGCGCGGGTGAGCCCTGGCGCAGGGAGCGGCGCGACGAACGGCCCGACCTGTGAGACCCACGCGACGACGTTCAGCTTCGGCACCTCGTTCGCGAGCAGCGCGTCGGCGACGGCGCCACCGATGACCCGGCACAACGTCTCGCGCCCGCTCGTGCGGCCTCCACCGCGAGGGTCGCGATGACGAAAGCGCTCACGCCAGCCGCGATCGGCGTGGCCGGGCCGGTCCTCCTTCGCGAGCTTCGAGTAGTCCTGACTGCGCGCGTCGGTGTTGCGAACGATGGCGGCGATGGGCGTGCCCAACGTCTTGTCTTCGTAGACGCCCGAGAGCAGCTCGACCTGGTCGGCCTCCTGCCGCGCGGTCGTCACCGCGCTCTGCCCGGGGCGCCGGCGATCGAGCGCGCGCTGAACGAGGGCTTTCGTGAGTGGCACACCCGCAGGGCAGCCGTCGATGACGGCACCCATCGCGGGCCCGTGGCTCTCGCCGAAGGTGGTGACGCGAAAGAGTTCTCCAAAGGTGTTCATGTCGCCGACTCCCAGAGGCTTCGCTGTCGCCGAGCCTGTGCGATGAACCACCGTGGCCCGAGACGCAGCGCAGTTCCACCTCGTTCACGCACGGTCGCGGCGATGGCGCGCGCCGGGCGGCCATAGGCGATGACGGCGACGAGGGCGTTCTCGAAACGAAGACCAGGTGGTGGAGCAATCGTGGCAGGCCAGGTCCACACCACGGCGCCGCTGACCGAACCGTTCGCGTCGGCATGACGTTTCACCGTGAGCGCGACGCCGAGCTGAGCTGCGGCCTCTCGGAGCGCGCCCGTCACGCCACCGTCGCCCAGCACCGTCACCTGCTTCGAGCTCGCGCGCTCGACGAGCACGCTCAACGCCGCCGCGGCGCCTTCACGGTCGGTGTTGAACGCGCTCCACCCGGCGTCGTCGCGGACGAGCGTGTTCACCGCGTCACGCGTGGCGCTCGCCGCCGTCGCAGCGGCCTTCTTGAACGGGTTGGTGACCGCGAAGCCGCGATAGTGCGGGCGCAGCGCACCCAACACCTCGGCGAGGTCGACGTCAGGCGGCAGCTCGATGCGGTCGAACGGCTGAACGTGAAGCCGTGGACTTCGGGAGTGCGCGAGCGGAGAGCCGAGAATGCCGAGCCGCTCCGTCAGGCCCTGCTTCGTCGCGCGGCGATGCGCACGAACGGCGTCGGCGAGCAGGCGTTGGCCCAAAGCCGCGCTCCACGTCGGCTCGAGCGCGAGGTAGTCGAGCGCGTTCTGCTCGGCGAGCAGCGCCCGAAACGGCAGCGCGAGCGGGCCCGTCGCCAGCACCGTCACGCGGTGCGCGCCGAACCGCTCCTGCAACGCCCGCTGCGTCTCGAACAGGCGCGGCGCTTCGCGCAACGAGCCGAGCGGCTCGACGTGCTTCACCTGCACGCCCTCGGCGACGTCACGCCAGTGCGCGAGCGCCTCGGCCGTCGTCATGGGGCGGTCGGCGTGAAACGAGCGCAGCGAACCTCTGTCGGCGTCGAGCAACGAGGCCGACTGGGCCCACTCGAGCGGCGCGACGAGGCCGCGCTCGGCGACGAGCACTGGCAGCGCACGCACGACGGGCGCCAGCTCGACCTCGGTCGCCGTCACGTCGGTTCTCACCTCGAGCAGATCGGCCCCGGCGTGACGCGCCCTCCACGCGAACTGAACCGGGTGTGCATCGGGTGGGAGCGTCACCACGCGGCGCGGCCTGGCCGGCTTCGTCAACGCCAACACGAAGTCGACGAACGACATCGTCTTCACGCGGCGGTGCCGCGCTTCGCGCTCGGCCCAGATGGTCTCGAGCTCTTCCCGCAGCGGCACCTCGGGCATCAGCCGCGGCCGCGAGGTGTCGGCGCTCAAGCGCTCGGCGAACGTCTCCCACGACACCGGCACCAGCACCGTCAGACACGCGCCGAGCAGGTCGCCGTGGTTCGCGAGGAAGCCGCCGCCGACCGCGACCAGACTCCCCGCGGGCAACGAGGCGAAGACGGCGCGCTCGGCGGCCCGAAACGAGGCGACGTCGTCTCGAAACCACTCGCGAATCGAGCGGCCTTCACGGCGCTCGAGCTCGACGTCGAGGTCGACGCCCGGGCGCCCGAGGGCGGCCGCGACGTGGGGCAGCACCGTCGTCTTCCCTGCGCCGCGATGGCCGGCGAGCACCACCGTGACGCCACGGGGAACTCCATCGACCGGCGCTTTCGCGCGGCGACGCAGCTCGTGCTCGAGCGCTGGGCGCAGCCGCGGGTCGAGGTGGCGAAGCAGGTCCACCCGGCCTTCCTATTCGGCCCCCTCGCAGGGTTCACCACTCACGAGGCGTCGGTTGTAGTGTTTGACGCATGGCTCGCATCACCATGGCAGTGTCGTGTGCAGCGCTCCTCGTTGGCCTCGCGTGCGGCACGAACACCCCGACGACGCCGAAGGCGGGCGAGCCCTGCAAGGACGAGAACGTGGGCGCGTGCGAGTCTGCGACGCGCTTGCTGGCCTGCCGCTCGCTGGTGTGGGCCGTCGTGAGCGACTGCAAAGGCGCCGACGGCTGCCGCCGCGTCGGAGACACCGTCGACTGCGACACGCGCGGGAACGGCGTGGGCGACTTCTGCAGCAACCCGGGCCGCGTGCGCTGCGACCCCGATGGCGGGCTCCAGATTCTGCGCTGCAACCAGTCAGGCGTGCTGGCGGTGGAGTTCTCGTGCCCCGCGACGCCGACGCAAACCAGCTGCGTGCTCGGAGACGCCGGCCTCACCTGCCTGTGAGCGTCGCGCTCAGTCGAGCAGCTCGCCCCACTCGTCGGGCGTCGTCACCGTGCGCGCCCCCAGCTGCGTCACGACGTCTGCGTGCAGCTCGGCCGCCCGGCCACCCACGATGAATTCGGCCTCGCCGCGGTCGCGCATCATCTCGGTGAGTGTCGCCTCGAAGCGCTCGGCGCCCTCGTCGTTCACCGCGCTCAGCGCCACCACCTGCGGCTGCACGACCCGCACGACGCGGGCGAGGTGCTCGGCCGGCGTCCGCGCGCCGAGGAAGGTGACGCGCCAGCCCGCGTGACGGAACTTGAGCGCGGCGCCCATCAGGCCCAGCTCGTGCTCGTCGTTGGGAAAACACGCAGCCACCACGTGCCGCTTCGCCCGGCGGGGCGCCTGATGCAGCAACGCGATGACGCGCTGCCGGGCCGCCTGCGTGACGAGGTGCTCTTCGGCCACCGTGAGCGTTCCCGCATGCCACCGCTCGCCGACCTCGCGCTGCAGCGGCGCGAGCACCTCTTCCCAGAACGCGACTGGCGGCATCGAGGCCATCGCCTCGTCGAGCACCTGCTCGAGCGTCAGCTGGTCGAGCCGCTCGGCCGCCACCAGAATCTCGTGCCGCCACTTGTCGGTCTGCCCTGCCTTCGGCGCCCTGGGCGTGGCGCGCTCGGCCTTGTCGAGCTGCTCCTTCACGTCACGCTTGATGCTCGGCAGCAGCTTGACGGCTTCGGCGATGCTGACGCCCTCTTCGGTCAGCTGCTTGAGGCGCTTGAGCACCGTGATGTCGCTCTCGGTGTACGCGCGGTAACCCGACGGCGTTCGTTTCGGCTTGAGCACGCCATACCGGCGCTCCCAGGCGCGAATGAGGCCCTCTGAGACTCCGCTCATCTCGGCGGCGACGTTGATTCGATACGTGCGTTCCATCACGACTGTGCCGCGGGCTGGCGCGGGCTCTCCTGCGTCTCGGTGGGAAGGCGACGAACGGTGTCCCAACGGTCCTGGACGCCCGAGCGGCCCTTGATGCGCAACTCGAAGCCCTCGGTGGAGCGGGCTTGCATGACCTTCGCGTAGACCTCGTTCAGACCGGCTTCGAAGGCCGGCAGGTCGCCGGGCGCGTGCGGTGTTCCCACCTCGATGAGCACGTCTGGGTGTTCATGTTCGAGGAACGCGTAGCGAATCGCGATGGGCACGCTGAGCTTCTTCGACGACCGCGCGAGCACCTCGAGGCCGCGCGAGAACGAGCCGAGCGGGCCCTGCCCTGCGCGAATCTCGCCCTGCGGGAAGATGACGACGGCGGCGTTGGGGCGGGCGAGCACCGACTTCGCATACCGCAACGTCTCGACGGCCGAGCGAGCGTCTCCACGGCGAACGCTGAAGGCGCCGATGCGCGCGTGAAAGCGGTACTTCGCCAGGTTCTCTTCTTCCATCAGCGCGTACGCGTCCCACCGGGCGAGCTTGCCGAGCTGATGAGCGATGAAGCCGTCCCAGAAGCTCGAGTGGTTCAGGTAGGCGATGAGGCCATTGGTGGCCGACGGCAGCGTGCCGCGCACCCAGACGCCACGAAACGCAGAGCGCACCTTGCGCGCGACGTACCAGTCGATGAGTGAGGCAAAGAGGCCGCCCTTCTGGTCGCGAATCACCGGGCCTCCTCGGGCGCGAGCGCCTCCATCTTGCCGCCCGAGCGCAGCGTGAACCGGCGGCCGCGCCACTCGACGGTGCCGCCCTGGCGAAGGGCGTTGAGCCAGCACACCCACAGCAGGCCCTCGGCGAGCAGCCACTCGAAACGAAGGCCGCCGCGGTTGTCCTGGCGGTTGGCGAGGGCGATGCGAAGCGCGACGAGCAGCGAGAGCGCGACGGCGGCGCTCGGGGTCGCGACGACCGACGCGAGCACCATCAACACCGGCGTGGGCGCGAAGAAGAGCGGCACCGTGGGGAACAGGCCCGGCCGGTGCGCGCGCAGCACCTGCATCCACCGGGTGAAACGCTCGATGACGGCGCCGACGGGCACCTGCGCGGGCTGGGGCACGTTCGCCGTCGCCTTCGCGAGCGTCACAGGCAGCCCCTTCTCGTGCAGCACGTGCGACAGCTCGAGGTCTTCACCGATGCAGTCGGCCAGCTTGAGCAGCTCGGCGGCGGCCAGCGGCGAGAGCGCGATGGCCTTGCCGCAGATGGCACGCGCGCCAGCGCTCATGACGTCGATGACCTCGAAGGCGTGGTGCGACTGCACGAGCAGGCCTCGAACGGCGCGGCCTCCGAGCGACCGTGAGACCGACGGGCGTGGAGCGGCCGAGGCGAGGGCGGCCCCGTTGCGCAGCTCGTCGACGAGCGAGCCGATGAGCGCGGCGTCGACCCGCACGTCGGCGTCGACACACAGCACCACCTGCTCAGGCGAAGCTTCGAGTGAGTCGACCCGCTCGTCGATGGAGGGCTCGTCGGACGAGGCGGCGCGCTCGGCCTGCAGCGTCGACAGCGCATACGCGATGTGCCCGACCTTGCGGTTGCGGCTGAGCGGGTCAGAGGCCAGCCACCGCACGTTCGCCGACGAGAGGCGCGGGCGAAACGGAGAGACGACGACGTGGGTGAGCTGCCCCGGGTAGTCGATGGGCGTGCCGAGGTTCTCGAGCTCGAGCGGCGTGGGCGCGTCGACGGGGCGAATCAACAACACGTGTGGGCGGCGGCGGGCGCGCGTCGAGTCGACGATGCGCTGGCGAAACAGCCGAGAGAGGGCGACGCCGGTGAAGCCTGCGGCCAGCACCGCCCAGACAGTGACGAAGAGGTTCATCGGGCACCTTCTTTGGCGTAGCGCGTGCGGAAGTTCGCCATCCACCTGACGGCGGGGCTGTGGAAGCGCGCGAAGTCGGCGACCTCTCCAATGGCCTGCGCGTCGGCCGACTGTGCTTCGAGGCGGGCGTAGAATGGAGACGACTCGAGCATCGCGGGCGCAGCGCCCACACCGAGCGACGCGGGCACTCGCAGGCCCCAGCCGCTGCGCACGGTGGGAATCGGCTCTGACGCCCTTCGACTCACCTGCACCTCGCGCTCGGTGGCGAGCACGTCGATGAGCGGCGCGCCTCCCCAGGGCCGGTAGCTGATGGTCGAGTGCACCGGGTGGTGCGTTCGAGTCCACTCCCAGCCCGAGAGGTCGCTGCCGAGCGGTGCGTCGCCGTGATTGCCATCGTGGTAGCCGCGGCCGGTGACGTCGACGTCTTGCGTGGGCACGGTGACCCGCGCCTCGCCACGAACGCAGATGGGCCGCCAGTGGTGCGAGAGCCCTTCGACGAGCTCGAGGTCGGGCCCGAGCGCCGTCTTCGGAGCAAAGCGCAGCGTCGCCTCGGTCGGAGCGCCCCACGGCGTCGTCTTGTCCTTCACCACCATCGTGAAGCCGTCGTCGTCGTAGGCGAGCGACGACGAGCCGATGCGCAGCGTGCGCGCGTCGTCAGAGATGGACACCGCCTGGTACTCGGTGAGCACCCACAACGAGCGCACGCACTTCTCGTAGAGCGCGAAGTTCACCGCGGCGTGCTCACGGGGCAGGCCGCCCTTCTTGAGCGAGGCGGAGTAACGGGCCGAGAAGATGCTGCCGACCATGAAGATGAAGACGGCGCTGACGTCACCGGCCGTGACGTCGGCGTAGTACCAGCGGTAGGCGCCGCTCCTGGTGGGCAGCTCGACGTGGTTCACGCGCGCCCTCCGAGGTGAGCGTCGGTCATGCCGGCGGCGAAGCGGCCCGAGAGCATGACGAGCGGAACACCGCCGCCAGGGTGTGTGCCTCCGCCCGCGAAGAAGACGCCAGGCTCGCCGCGCATCGCCGGCCGCTTGAAGGGCCCGAACTTTCCGTGCGGCAGGTAGCCGTAGATGGAGCCCCGGGGCGCGCCCTTCTTCTCGAGGTCGACGGGCGTGCGCTCGGCGACGAGCCGAAGGGGAACACCGAGCAGCTCGGGAACCATCGCGCCCAACCGTGAGCGCACCTGCGCCTCGAGCAGCCGCGCGTTGGTCTGCCACTCGTCGCCGGGCTGAATCGGCGGCACGTTCACCATCACGTAGAGCCCGCTGCGCCCGTCGGGGGCCATCGTCGGGTCGGTCGCCGCCGGGTGGCAGACATGCACGGTGAGCTCGTCGGCGAGCCGGCCAGCAGAGAGCTCGGCGAACTCCTTCCGGTAGTCGGTGGAGAAGAGGATCGTGTGGTGCGGCAGCGACAGCCGCTTGGGCGCCTCGAACATCGCGACGTAGCCAGACATGGTGAGCGGGTCGCCTTCGCGGTGCTGCAAGGCGAGCGGGTCGGCGTTGACGACGACGGCATCGAACTCGCGCTCGGCCACGATGAAGGTGCTGCCACGCTTCTCGTGCGTCGCCTTCTGACCAAGCACCACCTCGACGCCGCTGCGCTTCACGGCCGTCACGAGCCCTTCGACGATGCCGCCGAGGCCGCCGATGGCGTGGTGCACACCGAACGCGCGCTCGATGTGGGCGATCATCGCGAAGGCCGCGTTCGCCTCGTACGGAGACGCGCCCGCGTAGGTG
>JAEUJR010001090.1 GCA_016793585.1 Archangium sp. | reverse complement strand
ATGCGCACGCCCGCGTCAGCGAGGTCTTTCTTCAGGGGAATCTTGTCGTGGAACTCGAACGGCGGCAGCTCCATCGTCTTCATCTCGCTGATGGCGAAGAAGCACAGAATCGCCTCCTTCACCCACGCGTTGACCTCCCAGGCGTTCGCGCCCTTCTGGGCCACGCGAATCACGCCGCGGTCGAGCAGCGCCACCGTCTCTTTCACGGCCATCGCGTAGAACGGCTCTTTGAGCTTCTCGCGCTCCGCGAATGCGGCGCTCACCCGCGCCTTGAGGTCGTCGAGGTTCATGCGCCGCTTCTACTCCCTGGGCGTGTCGCGTTCGGCAGCAATCGTCAGCGCGTTGTGGTGTAGGGGGCGCGTCATGCGCTCCCGCACGTCGAGCGACCTGCCCGGCCGATGCCCCCGCTGCTGGATTCGGCTCGAGTTCTGCGTGTGCCCGCACGTGCCCACCGTCGACACGAAGACGAAGATTCTGATGATTCGCCACGAGCGCGAGTCGTGGAAGTCGACCGGCACGGTGCGCGCTGCGGCCCTCGCGCTGCCCAACATGACGGTGGTCGACTTCGACGACGACCCGGCCGGCGTGAACGCGAAGCTGCCGTCGCTCCAGAACGCCGTCGTGCTGTTCCCCTCGGAGACACCTGCGCCCTGGCCCACCACGCCGCCCGAGACGCTCGTCGTCATCGACGGCACCTGGCGGCAGACGCGGCGCATGTTCACGAAGCTGCCGAAGCTGCATGGGCTGCCGCGGGTGCAGCTCGACGCGCCGCCCGCCAACATCCTCCGCCTGCGTGACACCTCGTTCGAAGAGGGGCGCTCCACGCTCGAGGCCGTCGCCGAGGCGCTCGGGTTGCTCGAGGGCGCCGCCGTGATGGAGCCGCTGCTCAAGCTGCACACCGACTTCGTCGAGCGCGTGCTCAAGGCCCGCGGCGTCTGGGAGCAGAAGCTCGAGGCCTTCGAGAAGACGAAGTGGCGGCCGATGGAGCCGTGAGGGAGTACAACGGCCTCCCGTGCTGCGCCTCACCGACGCCTCAGCCCTCTGTTACCGCTTCTTCGACGTGGCCGACTCCATCGACCTCGAGAAGTGCCGAGCCCTGCTCTCGCGCGCGGGCTCGGGCGTTCGCCGCGTCGGCTTCTCTCGCGCCGGCAGCGCCTATGTGCAGCTGTCGAACGCGCCGCTCGCCGCCGACCTCGGCACCCGCCAGCTCGAGGTTCAGGGCCGCATTCGTGAGGTGCAGTTCGGCGTGCGCCTCTTCGACCACGGCTGCCTCGCGGTCGTGGTGCGCGTGCCCATCGACCGCGGCCAGACGCTCGAAGAGGTGACGCCCTTCGCCGACGAGCTGTACGACTCCAAGGCCATCGAGACCCTCGCCCGCGACGAGCTCACCCGGCTGCGCACCCAGCTCGAGCCCGCCTTCGAGAAGCCGCACCTGTGGGACCAGCTCGAGGAATACACGGTGCTCTTCGTGCGCAGCTTCGACGGCAAGCCGAAGGCCGACGAGGTGCTGGCCGAGCCCGGGCTGGCGAAGCTGATTCTGGGTGAAGTCGACGTGGCCGAGCTCTCGCCGCGAGAGGTGCGCGAGGTGCTCGAGCACCACCACAGCTACACCAACGAAGACCTCGCGCTCATGGAGTGGAACGCCGCGTTCCTCTACGAGCCCTCGGGCAGCGAAGACATCGTCGACCTGCTCGAGATCGCCAACGCCCAGCTGCTCGAGCTGCGCTACTTCGACGCCGTGCTCGATGGCGAGCTCACCCGCGTCTACGACGGCATCGACATGAAGAAGGGCTCGATTCTGTACAGCCCCTACCGCCAGGTGCTGCGAGACCTGATGCAGACCGTCATCGAGCTCTCGGAGTTCATCGAGCGGGTCGAGAACGCGCTGAAGATCGTCGGCGACGTCTACCTGGCGCGCGTCTACGAGAGCGCCGTGCTGCAGCTGCGCGTCAAGCAGTGGAGCGAGCAGGTCTCGCGCAAACACAAGCTGCTGCTGCAGACGTACGGCCTGCTCAAGGGCGAGGTCGACCACGACCGCTCGCTCACCCTCGAGGTGATGGTGGTGGTGCTCATTCTGCTCGAGATCCTCATGGCGCTGCTGCGCGTCGGGGGCCATTGAGCCGATTCCGCAGGGGCGACGACCAGCGGGCGGTGTAGCATTCGAGGCCCCCGCGATGACTGAACCCACCCGACGCTTCGGCGACCTGCTGATCGAGCTCGGCCTCGTCACCGACGGGCAGGTGGCCGAGGCGCTCGCGCTGCAGCCGCTGACGGGCGCGCGCGTCGGAGAAGCGCTGCTCTCGCTCGGCTACCTCACGCGGCCCCAGCTGCAGCGCGCGCTCGCCCTCGCCATCTCGCGGGGCGATACCGTGGTGCTCGATCGCCCGCCGCTCGGAGAGATTCTCGTCGGGCTTCAGTACCTCTCGGCCGACGCGCTCGAGCTGGGCCTCGAGAAGCAGCGCCGTGACGGCCGGCGGCTGGGCGAGCTGCTCATCGAGCTGGGCGCCTGCACGCACCAGCAGGTGTACGAGGCGCTGGGCCTGCAGCAGCGCATGAGCGCCGCAGAGCCGCCACGCAAGACGACCTCGGGCGTGCAGGCCACGCCGACGGGCCGCCGTGTGCTGGTCGTCGACGACAGCGAGCTGGCCTGCTCCCTCGTGCAAGACGGGCTCACCAGCCACGGCTACGAGGTGGCGCCCTTCAACGACCCCTTCCTCGCGCTCGAGCAGCTCGACGTCGTCAAGCCCGACCTCGTGCTCACCGACCTCGACATGCCCGGCATCGACGGAGCCGAGCTGTGCCGGCGCATCAAGAGCGGGCCGCGGCGAGAGCTGCCGGTGCTCATTCTCACCGCCAACGACGGCGACGCGCAGCGGGTCGGCCTGTTGAAGGCGGGCGCCGACGACTACGTGCACAAGGGCGCCTCGATGGAGGAGCTCGCCGCGCGCATCGAGTCGGTGCTGCGCCGCACCTCGCAGACCGAGCGCATTCGCCGGCTGTTCGCCCGGTACACCTCAGACGCCGTGGTCGAAGAAGTGTTGCGCGGCGGCGACATCGCCCTGACAGGAGAGAAACGTGTGGTGACCGTGCTCTTCGCCGACATTCGAAACTTCACCGGCTTCGCCGAGACCCAGCCTCCCGAAGCGGTGATGGCGCGCCTGAACGAGGTGCTGGGCCGGCTCGCCGACGTGGTGCTGGCGTGGGGCGGCACGCTCGACAAGTTCCTCGGTGACGGGCTGATGGCCGTGTGGGGCGCGCCCATTCGCCACGACGACGACGTGCAGGCCTCGGTCTCGGCCGCGCTGCAGATGATGGCCGAGGTGCGTGAGCGCAACGCCGACCGCCCCGCCGCCGAGCGCCTCGAGCTCGGCCTCGGCCTCAACACCGGCCCCGTCATCGCGGGCAGCATCGGCTCGACGCGGCGCACCGAGTACACCTGCATCGGCGACACGGTGAACGTCGCCTCGCGGCTCTGCGCGCTGGCCGGCCCTGGCGAGATTCTGGTCGGTGGAGGCACCGCCGAGCTGCTGCGCCGCTTCGGGCCGCTCGAAGAGCTCGCGCCCGTGCGCGTGAAGGGCCGCACCGCGCCCGTGCCGCTGTTCAAGGTGACGAGCGCGCTCAACGAGTCGCTCGAGGCATCACGACGTTTCTAGACGGTGGAGGTTCGCGTGACGGCGTACACGGCGGAGCAGCTGAAGAAGAACCGGGCGTCGATGCTGCTGCTCGGCGGCGCAGAGGCCGACCGGCGGGCGTTCGCGGTCGCGGCGGCACAGTCGGCGCCCGGCGAGCCGTTCATCGAAGCGAAGGAGCCCGCCCAGGTGACCCGCGCGCTGAAGAGCCAGCGCGGCACCGTCTATGTCCCCGACGTCACCGCCGTGCCCGCCGCCACCCAGCGCGAGCTCGTGCGCGTGCTGCGTGAACAGGAGGAGCGGCCACGGTTCGCGCTCGGCCTGGCGACCTCGGTCGAGACTGCCGTCGAAAAGGGTGGCCTGACCGATGACCTTCGCTACTGGCTTCGCACGGCAACCATCGACGTGAGGAAGAAGGGCCGCTGACGAGCCTTGAATCACCGCGCTCCCTCTGGAAAAGAGGGAAACACAGGAGTCTCACATCATGTCTGCAGACGCGTTCGACGATCGACGGAAAGCCCTCGAGGATCAGTTCTTCAAGCAGCAGAACGAAGCAGCCCTTCAGAAGCTGAAGGACCAACAGGCGCGCACCGCGACCAAAGAAGAGATCACCCGCCTCACCGGCATCGTGAACCCGACGGTGCTCGACGCGCTGGCGTCGCTCAAGCTCGGCGGGGCCGCGGTCATGGTGATGTCGATGTTCCCCCTCGTCGAGGTGGCCTGGGCCGACGGCAAGGTCGACGAGAAGGAGCGCCGCATCGTGCTCCAGCAGGCCGAGAACGTCGGCATCTCGAAGGACTCCGAGGCGGCGCTGCTGCTCGTGCAGTGGCTCGACGCCAAGCCTGAGCTGTCGTGGCACGGGCTCTGGGCCGACTACGTGCACGAGCTCGTGAAGAAGATGAAGGTCGAAGATCGCGAGCTGCTGAAGAACGAAGTGCTCGGCCGCGCGCGCCTCGTCGCCGAGGCGTCGGGTGGGTTGCTGGGCGCGGGCTTCGCGGTGTCGGGCGCCGAGAAGAAGGTGCTCGAGAAGCTCGAGCTCGCGTTCAAGGGCTGACGTTCGCAAGCTCCGTCGTGGCGCGGGGCAGATGCAGTAGCATGGCGACATGAGCTGGTCGGCGGCGTGTCTCTCAGTCGTGCTCGCCTCGTCGCCTGCCTCGCCGCAGCGCTTCAACGGCGAGCCGGTCGGTTTCGGTGTCGCCGGCCTGGTGGTGGCCGGCCTCGGCGTCTGGCGGTTGGCAGTCGCCGAGAACCTCTACCTCGAGCTCTCCAGAATCCCCACGAGCGCGTCGTCTGCGCAGGAGGCGGCGGCGTCGCTCTCGGCCGCGCGCCGGCTCGTCACGGCTGGAAAGCTCGAGACCGCTGGCGGCGCCGTGCTGATCGTTCTCGGTGCCGCCGTCGCCCTCTCGTCGGCGCTCTGGTTGTTTCTCGAGGGGCCCAGCACGCGGAACTGGTGGGTGAGCGTCGGGCCCGGCGGCGCTTCGATGACGGCGACGTTCTAGGAGGCGCTCCATGAAGCGACTGCTTCAGCTGGTGATGGGCTTCTTCGTCGTCTCCGGCGGGTTCACCTGCGGCGGCCGGTTCGACGCGCGATACGACGAGCTGTGCGACGCGTTGTGCCCCTGGGTCGATGGCGGCACGACCGATGGTGGGCGCGCAGGTGGCGGTGCGTCGTCTGCCGGTGGTGCCGCGAGCGGCGGGCCCTCGGGGGGCGGTGACGTTGGAGGAGGCCTCTCCGGTGGCGGTGTCGGTGGTGGCGCGGGTGCTGGTGGCGGTGGTGCTGCCGGTGGAGTCGCCGGAGGTGCAGCCGGCGGCGAGTCTGGTGGGGGCCCGGCCGGAGGGGAGCCCGGTGGTGGTGGCAGCGCTGCAGGTGGTTTGGCGACGTCGGGTGGGTCTGCCGGCGGAGCCAACGTCGCGGGCGGCAACTTCGCGGGCGGCAACTTCGCGGGCGGCAACGTCGCGGGCGGCAACGTCGCGGGCGGGCTCTTCGGTGGCGGAAGCGGCGGTGGCGCCGCCTGTCTCGATCAGGGCGCGGTCTGCCTGGTGGGGCGGTGTTGCATCGGTCTCACCTGCGAGGGTGGCGGACAACCAGTGTGTCGCGATCTCTCAGCGTCGACCGACGGTGGCCGCGACGCAGGCCAGCCCGACGCGGGCCGGAGCGACGGCGGCGCTGCTGACGGAGGGCTGGCGTGCGT
>JAEUJR010001067.1 GCA_016793585.1 Archangium sp. | reverse complement strand
GCCACCTCGTCGACCGGCGGCCGCTTGAGTCGAAGGGGCGCTCCGGTGGCGGCGCTTCAAGGCAGAGACGGTGAGAGAGACTCTCCAACTATCGGGGGCCGACGCGACCGCGCGGTCATCGACCTCGAACGCGAGGGACGGCGTCGGTCACGAGCTGCGAAGCGCCGAGTGTGCGCGGTTCGGACGGTGGGGCCCGATTCAAGGTGGAGATAGTTAGATAGACTATCTAACCATGGGAGGGCCCCGACGCGACCGTCGGCCATCGACCTCGGCGAGCGAGGTATCGGCCACGAGCTGCGAAGCGCTTCGGAAGGAGGGGCGCCGACTGCAGCGGCCATCGGCCTCGGACCCGGGGCGATTCCTCGCGACCCGCGCACAATCGAGGCTTCAGGCACCATCACCATCCCGCGCTCGCTCCGAGCCTTTCGCTCTTCTCGGACATCGCCAACGCTCAGCCGTGCGTCGCGAGCGCCAGTGGCGACGGCGTCGCTACCTCACCGGGCCGTCTCCATCAGCTTCGCGGCTCCGTCGATCTCCGCGAGCAGCAACACATTCGACCCGCTCTTCACGCACGCCTCACGAGCCTGCTCGACCAACACCTTCGCGCGAAGCCGGTCGCCTCGCGCCAACACCAGCCGGCCGAGCAACAACTCCGCCCGTGCTTGCGGCACTGACGGCGGCTGACCGACGGCGTCACGCAGCGCGTCTTCGAGTCTCGCGGCCGCGTCCGTCGTCTTGCCGAGCGCCTGGAGCTGGGTCGCGGCGCCCACCTGCGCACGGAGCCGAATCGGCGGCGGCGCCTCGACTCGAAGCACCTGCTCGAACTGCTCCAGCGCCTCGGCATGCCGGCCCGCCGCCCCGAGCGCGTCACCGAGATACGCCATCGCCTCGAGCGTCAGCGGGTGCGTCGGCCCTGGCCCGCCACTCAGAATCTGCACCGCGCGCTCCATGCCGCTGATGGCCGCGGCGTGTTCACCGCGGAACGACTGCGCGACGGCCACGTGAATCAGCGAGATCCCAAGCTCCGGGTGCCCCGGCGGCAACACGCGCTCCCGCAGCACGAGCCCCTTCTCGGCGGTCTCGGCCAACTGCTTCATGTCGCCGCGCGCGTCGAAGAGGTTGGCCAGGTTGTCCCACGCCATCGCCACTCGCGGATGCTCGGGACCCAACGCGCGCTCGTACACCTCACGCGCCCGTCGGTACGCCGCTTCGGCCTCGTCGAGCCGCCCCAGCTCGACCAGCGCGTTCGCCATGTTGTTCAGCGACGCCGCGACATACGGGTGCGCTGACCCGAGAGCCTTCTCTCTGAGCTGCAGGGCCACTCGATGTCTCGCGAGCGCGTCTTCTGGCTTTCGCTGCGCCATCAGCGTGCTCGCCGCGTGGTCGTTCAAGTCGGCTTCGAGCTCGGGCCTCGAGCCCAGGCGCGCGATGGCGGCGGTCGCGTGCTTCTCCCACACCTTCGAGGCGTCGGGCTTGCCCCTGCGCGCGCCGGTCACCAGCACGAGCCGAATCGACGCGAGGGCGACCACCTCGTCATGACGGCACGCCTCGGCTTCGAACAGCGCCGCCTCGAACGACTTCTCGGCTGCGTCCAACTGCCCGGCGGGCTCCTGCGCCTCGCCGAGTTGCGCGAGCAGCTCTGCGAGCACCGGCTGGTACCCGAGCGAGCGCACCTCGGGCAGCAAGGCCTCTGCGCGCTCGATGGCCTTCGCGTAGCGGCCGCTGTTCTTGAGCGCCTTCACGTCGGCCACGGCGCGGCGAAGCTCGGTGACTCGACCCGCGAGCCCCGCGTTCTCGATGGCCGGCCCTTCGATTCGCAGCGCCTCGAGGTCGGCGCACGGAGCCAGCAGGCTCAACGCGCCCGCCGCCTGCGCCGCGCGCGCGACGATCTCTGGAGTTGCCTTCTCGAACAGCGCCGCCTGCGCATCGAGCTCGTCACGTCGTCGCGCGAGGCAGCGCATGCGTCGGTCCATCACGGCTTCTGACTGCTCGCCGGTGACGCGAGTCGCCCGGCATGCCTCGGTGTGCATCGTCACCCACGCGCTCGCATAGGCATCGAGCGCATCGAACGCGCGCTGGGCTGCGCTCCCCGCACCCGGCGCCTTCGTCGCGACGAACGCAGCCTCGGCCACCCGTCGCCGCTCGGCGTCCCACACGCCGTGCAGCTTCAGCTCGGCGCCGGTGCAGCGCAGCTTCGACTCCCGTGCCCACAGCGCGCTGCCTGCGACGAGCGCAACGACCGCCGCCACCCCGACGACGGCGCGCCCCGTCGTCACGAGCGGCTTCGCCTGCAGCTCTTTCAGCAGGGCCTCGAGGTTCTGGTGCCGTGCAGACGGCTCTGTCGCGAGCCCGCGCAGCACCGCCTCACGCACCCGACGTGGCACCTTCGACGGCGGGGGTGGAATCAGTCGGCCCTGGAGCACCGCGGCCTCGAGCTCGCCGAGCGACTTCCCTTCGAATGGCCGATGGCCCCACAGCGCCTCGTAGAGCGCGACGCAGTACGAGAACTGATCAGACCGCGCGTCGGCGTGCTGCCCGCGGAACTGCTCGGGTGACATGTACGCCGGGGTTCCGGTGAGCGAGCCCTCGCGGGTGACGAGCGCGCTCGCCTCGGCGCGTGGAATCGTCGTCTCGAGCGCAGGCGCGGCGGCGTCTCTCGCGAGGCCGAAGTCGGTGACGCGCGCCCGCCCTGTCGGGTCGACGAGCACGTTGTCTGGCTTGAAGTCCCGATGAACGAGCTGCGCACGATGTGCCGCGGCCAGGCCTTCACCAGCGCCGATGAAGACGGCCAGCACCTGCTGCCACGGGTGCGGCCGTTGCTGCAGCCACTGGGTGAGCGTGACACCCTCGACGAACTCCATCGCGAGGAACACCTGGGTCTCGTGGGTGCCCGCGTCGTGAACGCCGACGACGTTCGGGTGCGAGAGCCGGGCGAGGGCCTTCGCTTCGCGCAGCAGCCGCGCGTCGAGCACCTCGTCGTTGCCCGCGCGCCGCACGAGCTTCAGGGCCACCTTGCGGTCGAGGCTCGGGTCCCACGCGGCGTAGACGACCCCCATCGAGCCCGAGCCGATGGCCTCGAGCACGAGGTAGCGGCCGATGGCCTGGCCCCGCGCGAGCTGAGGCCCGGCGCCTGCTGCGCTGGGCAACGTCGTCGCCTCGTCTGCCGGAGTCCCCACCGCGCCACTCTATGTCTGGTGGGCCAGACAGACGTCAGCCCCGCCTGATTCGTGAGCTGACGCACGACGTTCATTGAGTACGCTGCGCGGCCTCATGTCGGCGGCGAAACACATCGTGGTCATCACGGGCATGTCGGGAGCCGGCAAGACGACGGCCATTCGGGCGCTCGAAGACTCTGGCTTCTCGTGCGTCGACAACCTGCCTGCGCCGCTGCTCCTGAAGGTGACCGAGCTGGGCGACACCCACCAGCGCCTCGCCTTCGTCATCGACGTGCGCGAAGGCGAGTTCTTGAAAGACGCGCCCCACGTCATCGACGAAGCCCGCCGTGCCGGCCACGAGGTGCAGGTGCTCTTCCTCGACGCGTCGGACGAGTCGCTCACGCGCCGGTACTCCGAGACTCGCCGCCGTCACCCGCTCGCCGGCCGCGGCACCGTCGCCGAGGGCCTCGCGAACGAGCGCGCGGTGCTCAAGCCGCTGCGGGAGGCCGCCGAGCACGTACTCGACACCTCGTCGATGACGGTGCACGAGCTGCGCCGGCAGGTCATCGCGCGCTTCGGCCAGGCGGCGTCGCACGAGCTGGCCGTCACGGTGATGTCGTTCGGCTTCAAGTACGGCGTGCCCAGCAACGCCGACCTCGTCTTCGACGTGCGCTTCCTGCCCAACCCGTACTTCGTGCCCGAGCTGAAGGCCTTCACGGGCAAAGACCCGCGCGTCGCCGCGTACGTCGTCGACCGGCCCGACACGTGGGAGTTTCTCGACCACGCCGCCGGCCTGCTCGCGTTCCTGCTCCCGCGGTACCAGAAGGAGGGGAAGTCGTACCTGACCGTCGCCATCGGCTGCACCGGCGGCAAACACCGCTCGGTCGCCATCGCGCAGGTGCTCGCCGACCGCGTGAAGGAGCTGCCGGGCGGCGCTGCCACGCAGGTGTGGGACCGCGACCTCGACAAGGAGTGACGGGTCGACGTGCGCACTCGCCTCGCCGCTTCGAGCGCCATGCGAAACCAGCCTACCGGTCAGCCCGGTACGCCGTGAGCTGCGCCGACTCCCGCTCGCCGAACTGCTTCGCGAAGGCTCGAAGCCCCGGGAAGTCGTCGAGCGGCACCATCGGGCGGAACTCGAGGTGCTCCACCAGGCAGAACAGCGAGACCTCGAACACGCTCAGGTCTCTCGGCGAGGGCAGGGCGGCGAGCACCTGGTCGAGGCGCTCGTCGAGCCACGCCAGCGCGCCGTGCAGACCGAGCCGCGCCTTCACGAAGAACGCGTTCTCTGCCGGTAGCTTCGCGATGCGCACGCCGATGATCAGCTGCACCTGCACCGACATCGCGTGCCACACGAGCTCCTGCGCGCTGCGCAGCAGGTCGGTCGTGAGGTGGCGCGAGCGCACGACGCGTGGGTCGTCGGCCCGGCCCGCGAGCTCGACGAGCCGGTTGCAGATGTTGTCGGTGCCGAAGAGCAGGGCGTCTTCGACCTGCAGCGTGGGAATCTTGAACGCCGGGTGCCCGCCGTAGTCCTTCACGTCGAGGCTCATGAGGTCGGTCACCACGTTCAGCTCGAGCGGCAGCTTCAGCTCGTGCGCGACGACTCGCACCACGCGGGTGAAGTGCGAGCCGTTGCGGCCGGTGAGTCGCAAGACGGTCATGAGACGGCTCCGGTCAGGCGCTGCGTGAAGAACGAGAGAATCGCGTCGCGTGCGGCCACCGTCGGCTGACCCGCTTCGTCGATGAGGTGCGCGGTGACGACGCTGTGCGCGCAGCCCACCACCTGCTCGAAGAAGGGCGGCGGCCTGGGGTTCGCGGCCGACGTCGGCAACACCGTCGCTTCGAAGCGGGGCCCGAGCGCCGCCGCATACGCCGCGAAGCGCTGCGCCGTGCAGAAGCGGTCACCCTCGAAGCGGTACGCACGCACGGTGAGCTGCTCGCGCTCGAGGCGCTCCTTCACCGTGGCGAGCTCGCCGGGCGAGATGTTCAAGGCCTCGGGCTGGTTGAACGGCAGCGAGGGCTGGCAGAGCACCGGCGCCAGCACCGAAGGCTCGAGCATCATGCTGAGCGCGAAGTTGCCCGTGAAGCACATGCCGATGGCGCCGACGCCCGGGCCGCCGCGCGCTGCGTGCGCCAGCCGCGCGAGCCCGCGGAGCCACTGCGTCACGGGGCTCGACACGTTCGCTGCGAACGCCTGGAACTCGGCGCTCACGCAGGCCTTCTTCAACACCGCGAGGCCGCCCTCGGCGTCTGGCCACGCGCCGTCACGGCCGAAGAGCGAGGGCAGGTAGACCGAGAAGCCCGCCTCGCGCACCCACCGGGCAAACCGCGCGACGTGCGGGCTGATGCCCGGCATCTCGGCCATCACGATGACGGCGGGCCCTGCGCCCGAGACGAGCACCGTGCGCGGCACGTCGTCGATGGTGATGGAGCGTCGCTCGAAGTCGTTCAGCGCGTCGTCGTTCATGGCGCGCAGGGTGCGCGATGGCTGCGCCGGTGACGAGTGGCAGAACCGACAATCTTCGGTCAGTTCCTGCCACGGCGCCCGCGCGGCGACTCACCGGCCACCTGGCGAAACACGCGGCGGAACGCGGCGGCGTCGGCGTACCCCACGCGGGCCGCGACCTCGTCGACCGAGGCCGTCGTGGTCTCGAGCAGGTGGGCGGCGTGGGTGACCCGTACGCGCTGCACGAGCTTGTGAGGGGTCATGCCGAGGCCCGCCTGAATGCGTCGGGCGAGCGTGCGTGGAGACACGGCGGCGGCGTGGGCCAGCTCGTCGATGGAGACCTGTCGCGTGAGGTTCGACGAGATGAACTGCTCGGCCGCCTGCACTGCGGGGTCCGACACGCGCAGGTGCTCCATCACCATGTAGCGCGCCTGAGAGGGGCGGTTGTCGAGCACGAGGTACCGGGCGACCAGCCGCGCGACCGACGGGGTGGTGATGCGCGCGACGATGGCCAGCAGCAGGTCGGCGTGCGCGAAGGCCGAGCCCGCGGTGAGCACCCCGTCGGCTTCGACGAGCATGCGGTCGCTCGCGAGCGCCACGGCGGGGAAGCGGCGCGCGAACTCGGGCGCGAGCCACCAGGTCGTGGTCGCGCGGCGGCGGTCGAGCAGGCCCGAGGCGCCGAGCACGAAGGTGGCCGAGCACGAGGCAGCGACCACCGCCTTGCGCGCGCGCGCCCGCACGAGCAGCTCGCCGCCCCGCGAGACGTCGTCGCGCTCGAGCAGCCGCGCGATGGAGCGCTCGGTCGCTGCGAACACGCCGGGCAAGATGACGACGTCGCCCGCACCAAGGCCCCGAAGGCTCAACGCGCCGTCGACGGCGATGGGGCGGCCCGCGCCAGAGAGCACCGGCGCTCCATCGAGCGAGACCACGCGCTGGTGCAGCACCGAGGCCTGTCTCGGCGCCCTCACCAGCCCCGCCTTCGCCAGCCGCGCTGCCGTGCCGATGATGTCGAGACCGACGCCCAGGGAACTCTCGGCGACGCCGTCGAGGATGAGGTGGGTGATCATGTTGGCAGGAATAGACCGAAAGTTGTCAGAACTGCCACTCGGCCCCGCTGCGAGGGCCTGCCACAGTGCCGTCATGACCACCTTCGATGCCCAGCCCATCTCGCAGGTCCTCGCTGCGCCCCTCGGTGCGTCGCGCGTGTCGCTCGGCCGCTCGTTATGGACCTTCAGCGGAGCGCACGGCGGTCTGGTGCTCGCGATGTTGACGGCGGCGATGCGCCCCCGCGCGGCAGGTCGGCGCCTTCGACAGGTGACGGGGCAGTTCCGGCGTCCGCTCCGGAGTGAGTTCGAGCTCGAGGTCGTCGACGAAGGGCTGGGCAAGACGGTGACGTGGCTGTCGGCGCACGCGAAGGCGAAGGGCACCGCGGCGGTCTCGGGCAGCGCGGTCTTCGCCGAGCAGGCGCTCGAGCTGGCGCCGTTCGGTCCTCCGATGCCGCCGGCGCCTCCACCGCTCGAGTGCCCGACCTTCACCGTGCCCGAAGACTTCGTGCCGTTCGCGCGCCGCACCGAGCTTCGGCCGGTGGGTTCAGCGCGGCCGTACAGCGGAGGCGCGCTGCCCGAGCTCGTCACGTGGCTTCGCTTCGTCGATGACGACCTTCCTCCCGACGACGAGCGGCTCATCGTGTTGATGGACTCGCTCGCCCCTTCCTACGCGGCGGTGCTCTCGGCGCTGGCGCCGATTCCGACGGTCACGTTCTCGGTGACGCCGGGTGCGGGGCTCGCTCGGGCTTCGTCGCCGTGGGTGTTGCTGCGCGCCCGCACCGAGGCGTCGCGGGGTGATGGCTGGCTCGTCGAGCGGCTCGATGCGTGGGCCCCCGATGGAGCGCACCTCGGCTCGGGGGAGCAGCTGCGGCTCGTGATGAGCGCTGCCTGAGCGTCTCGACGTGCACGTCGTCGAACGCACGCAACACCTCCCTGCCCGGGCTCGTCAAAGGGCTCGCAGCCAGGCCTGCGCGGACTGCCTCCTTCTCGAAACACGAACCCGAGCAGCACTTTTCTGCCGTCGTCACGAGTGAGCGCGCGCGAGCCGTGTGGCGGTTCAGACGAGCCGTGACTCCCAGCCCGTCGCGGTGTCGAACGCCGACGGCTTGATGTCGCCCAGCTTCATGCCTCGCGCCTGCATCGCAGCGAGCCACTTCGGCCGCGCGTCGTTCACCCGCACCAGCGCCACGCGCTCGAGCTGGCCGAGCTCACGGCAGTAGCGGTAGTGGTACTCGTTCAGCAGCCCACGCTCGACCGAGTCGGCCATGGCCCTCGCCGTCACGTCGTCGACGCCGCTCTCGAGGAACAACACGTACCGTGGCGTCGGCTCGAGCGAGGGCGCCAGCAGAACGAACTGCACCGGCACGCGGCGCAGCGTCTCGCGCAGCACCGACTCCACCACCACCGACGACAGCTTCTCGCCGCGCAGGTCAGACGTCTTGTCGAGCCGGCCCTCGAAGCGCAGCAACGGCAACGCGCGCCAGAAGCCGACGCAGCGCACGACGTCGGGCAGGCGGTAGCGAACGAGGCCTCCGCGGGTGGTGAGAATCGGTGCGTACGCCGCGCCTTCACGCACTTCGTCGACGAAGCGCGCGGGCCGGCCAGCGTCTTCGAGCGCCTCGAACTCGAGCAGATGACTCGTCACCGCGGCCACCGGCGCCGGCTGCCCCCAGAGGGGAAACGAGACGACGCCTTCGGTGGCGAGCAGCCCTTTGCCCTGCAGCGGCGTGCGAGGAAAGAAGCGCCGAAGCCCCGGCACCGCCTCGGCCGCCCACGCGTCGGTCCAGCACGAGATGAGCTGCAGCGACGGCCACACCGTCTCGCCTGACAGCTCGCCGCTGCGTTCGAGCGCGGCCCAGACTGCGCGGCGACGGCGCGGAGACAGCCGTGACTCCAGGTTCGCCCACCGCGAGCGCAGCGCCTCGAGCAGCACCGTGAGGAACGAGGGGTTCCACACGCTGATGAAGCCCAGGTCATCGGCCTCGAGCAGGTGCAGGAGCGTCTCGTCTCTCCAGCCCTCGACCGTCCTGGCCTTCGTCACCATCGAAGGCACCGCCATCAACTGCTTCATCGCGAAGCGCGTGGCCGGGCCGAAGTACTCGGTGTCGTCTTCGAAGCCCACGCGCAGGCCCGACGGCGTCGTCTCGGGCGCGCGCACCGCAGGCGACACCGACCAGTACTGCCGCGTGCGGAACAAGGAGGGGAACGTGCGGAAGAGGTCGTCGAGCCACGGCCCCGTCGCCGCCGAGAAGTCGTCGAGCAGCCCCTGCGTGTACGGCACCCGCTTGGGCAACGACGTCGAGCCGCTCGTGCGCTCGAAGACGAGCACGGGCTCGGTCGTCAGCACGTGCTGCTCACCGTTGGCGATGCGCTCGACCCACGGAGCCACCTCGTCCCACTGCACGACGGGCGCGCGCCGCACCGACTCGAGCGAGGTCGCGTGGTCGAGCCTCACCGACTGCCCGTACGCCGAAGCGCCGAGTGGGCCGCGGGCGCGCGCGAACCACGCCTCCTGCGCGCGGCGGGGGTGACGGGAGGCCTCGTCGAAGGCCTTCACCGAGCCGCGTCGCGAGACTGCCCAGGCGCTCGTCAATGCGCGTGTCACGACGCTTTGCACAGTGAGACTGTCGCTTTCCTCGTCGCGTGCACCAAGCAGTTCCGCCTGGGGCTCGGCCGTGCGTCGCATGCGATTCCGAGGGCTTGGCTGCTCTCGCGCGCTCGCTGCACGCGCCACCGCTGTCCTGCATCGAGTCTTGCGAACCCGCTGCACCCAACCCACCTCACCAGGAGTCGAACCGATGAAGCACCTCATTCTCGCTGCCGCCGTTCTCTCGTCGTTCTCTGCGTTCGCTGACGACGACCTCAAGCCTGCGCAGGAGGAGGCGAAAGAAGCGTTCGAGAGCGAGATTGCCGAAGGGCTGAAGGCGACGAACGAGAAGTGTGGCACCAAGCTCACGACGCCCGTCGTCGACTGGAAGAACTACAGCAAGGACGGCATCGGCAACATCTCGCTCTCGAGCTACTGCCGGTCGGCGCTGCTCGACACGCTCGCCGACCTCTGCGACCGCGCGGCCTACAAGAAGGTCATCGTGAAGAAGGTGACGTCGCTGAGGTGCAACATCGCCGGCGCCAAGCCGCCCGCGAAGGACGAGAACTACAACGCCCACACGCAGTCGCACATGAAGCTCGAGAAGGGTGTCTTCAGCTACACCTTCCACAAGGACCACTCCAACCTGACGGACAACGGGAAGGCCGTGCTCGAGAAGGCGTTCAACTAACCCGTCGTTCGACTGGAGCCTTCATCATGCTCACGCTGCTCGTCTCGATGGTGACGTCGCAGGCCCTCGTTGCGCAGGGCCTCAAGGTGTACCGCGGCAAGGACGGGCAGCGGGTCGAGGTCGTCACGCTCGCTTCGCAGCAACCCGGGAAGGGGGCGAGCCCGAACGCGCTGGTTCGCGTGACGGGCTCGGGGAGCGAGCGTGACGGACTCGTCTTTCGTGGCACGACGTCGCCCGCCCAGCGCGGCACCTCGTTCACGATGAAGTACGGCGGAAAAGACTGGGAGCTGTGCCGCAACAACGACGGCGACCTCGAGGTGTGGATGCCCGGCCTCCAGCAGTCGTTTCACGCGAAGTACGAGGACGCGGCGACGACGGCCGGTGACAAGAGCGCGGTCTTGAAGGACCACCAGACGCAGCTCGGCGATGACTCCATCGCGCTCGCGGAGAAGGCCGAGTGGCCCAACCTGGTGGCGAAGTACTCGAAGAAGGCGGCCGAAGCGTCGGCGTCGCTGTCGAAGTCGTGCGGCGCTCCCGTGACGCTCGGCATTCGGTTCGCGAGCTTCGACGACGAGACGATGGCGAACCTCGACGTGTGGAAGTTGTGTTCTCCGATGGTGAGCGCGCTCGAGTCGAAGTGCGCCGCCGTGAAGGCCAGACCGAAGATTCTCTGCCAGCTCGGCCCTGCGCCTGCGGTGGAGAAGCTCGAAGGCTCCTGGCGCATCACCACCACGACGAAATCGGTGACGACGTCGTTCCTTCAGACGGAGCTCGCCAAATGAAGACGCTGCTGCTCATGACGTTGCTCGCTGGCACCGCGACGATGGAG
>JAEUJR010001053.1 GCA_016793585.1 Archangium sp. | reverse complement strand
CCGTCTCCGACGCGCAGTGGGCCGAGGCCATCGCTGCGGCACGCAGGTCGGGCCGCACCTTTCTGCTGCAGTCCTTTCTGCGTGCAGAGACGCACGCGTTGCCGGTGCCTCGCGGAGACTCGCTCGAGCTGCGCCGCCACCATGTCGTCTACAGCGGGTGGATGCACGGCGATCGGTTCGGCGGGTTGTTCGCGCGCGTACATGAGAAGCCCGTCGTCAACGTGCACCAGGGCGGCGGTCTCGTTCCCGTCTACACGATGAAATGAGTGTGCTTCGCTCGCGCCCGTGAAGAAGCCGTCTCGTTCCCGTCGCCCTGAGCGTGCGCCCGACCTTCCCGAAGATCGTGACGCCGTCGCCCACTTTCGTCGCCACCTCGCACGCCACGGCTCGCGCATCGCGGACGACGTTCGTGCGTTCGAGCGCCGCTGGAAGAAGCAGGGCGTCGACACGCTGCACGGCGTCGGCATTCCACTTCGGCCGTTGTTCATTCCGCGGGCGCGCCTCGACGCGGTGGCGGCCGGCTTTCACGAAGGCATGGAGCGCATCGTCACTGGGCTCAAGCGTGACGCGAAGAACCCGAAGGCGCTCCATCAGAACGTGCCCATCGGCGAGAAGCTGATTCGAGCGTTGCGCGGTGGGCTTGAGAGCCCGCACACGCTCACCTGGTTCCGCCCCGACGGCATGCTGCTGAAGGATCGCTACGTCGTCGGCGAGCTCAACTACGGCAACGGCGTCGTCGTGAGCATTGGCTACACCGAGTGCCTCTTCGATCTCTTCACCCATCACCCGGCGATGGAGAGCGCTGACTTCGGGCGCAGCAGCCTCGATCGACCCTTCATGGGCTGGCTCGCGGCGATCGAAGCCGCCATCGACTACCACCGGCCCGCTCACGTCGCGCTCGTCGCTCATCACGAGGAGTGGCCCTTCGTCGTCGACGACAGCCCACGCGTTCGGCACCAGGTGGAGCAGGCGGTGAAACGGCTGCTCGCGCGGGGCCTGCACGTCTCGATCGTTCACGAAGACGCGGTGTTCGTCGACGCGAAGGGCAGGGCGCGGGTGAAGGGCGCGACGATGCCCGTCGACTGCTTCGTCGTCACCACGATCAGCTGCTCGTTCATCGATGATCCATCACCGCTCGATGGCCCCGCGAAGGTGCTGGCGGGCGTCGACGTCGCCGGTGCGCCCATCGTCAAGCCGCTCATGGGCATCGCGATGGACAAGGGCATCATGCCGTGGGCGAACGCGGTCGGCGCGTTTCCCGTGCAGTGCTCTGACGGCTCGCACGTCGTCGCGCCCGAGACCTTCTACGTGGGCTCTGATTCGCGTTCGTGGATGCTCGAGAACCAGCAGCAGCTCGTCATCAAGCGCTCGTTCATCGGAAAGGACACGGTGATCGGCGTCGCGTGCGACGAAGCGACCTGGGCGGCGGCGGTCGAGCGTTCTGCCAACCGCGAGTACGTCGTGCAGCAGTACCAACCGTTGCCGCGCACCGAAATGCCTGTGCTCATCGACGGCCGCGTGGAGTGGATTCCCGTGCGCGTCGAGTTCACGCCCTTCATCGTGCACGGTCGCTACTCAGGAGCGCTGGCGCGTTATGCACCAGACGCTCCGGGGCTCATTCTTTCGCCTCCGCCCGAAGGCATGGGCATGACGATGGTCTGCGCGACGTGACCTCACTGCTTCTTGTCGGGCACCGTGAGCTTCACGCTCTTGCTGACGACCGCGTCACCGAAGCGCTCGGCGTTCACCAACCACGCTGCGGAGTTCTTCACGTAGCGGGCCGTGCCGGCCGTGTCCCACTTGTTGTAGAGGCGCGTGAAGCCGCCGTCGAAGATCGCCCGCTTGCCGTTGCGATCGTAGAAGCCCGAGACGAGGTTGCCGGCCGAGCCGTACAGCAGCGGCTCGAGCACCTCGTTCTTCTGCACCGTCGCGATG
>JAEUJR010001044.1 GCA_016793585.1 Archangium sp. | reverse complement strand
GAGAAGGGCAGGCAGTTTCAGGTCTCGACGACGACGCGTGCGGTGACGGGCGACGAGACTGGCTGCATCGCTCACGGCTGCAGCTCGGCGCCTGCGGGGTGGTGGTTGGGTCTTCCGGCGTTGGTGTGGCTCGCGCGGCGGCGGGTTCGCGCCGGCCAGCGAACAGCCTGAACGAGCGCGTCACGCCGCCCGGTGAACCGAACGCAGCGCGAGCACGAGCGGCACGCCCAGCACCGGCACCAGACCCACCCACCGCAACACCGGCTGGTGACGAACGCGCGCCTCTTCACGGGCGAGCAGCGCGCCGAGCACCCAGCACGCGGCGAAGTCGAGCGTCATCGCGAACGGAAACTGCTGCGTGCGCACCAACGTCACGAAGCCGCGCACGTCTCCTGTCACGAAGAGCGCGACCAGCGTCAGGCCCAACGCCGTCAGCACGACGCCGAGCAGCCGGCTCGACAGCAGCCGCAACCACCACGTCTCTGCGGGCCGGCGCGGAAGCTCCCATTGGCGAAGCACCAGGTACGGCAGCAGCGCGTAGGCGCCGAGCGCGAAGCTCGCCATGACGAAGGGCCACTTCGGCACCCGCTGTGCCTTCGCGTCGAACGCCAGCACCGCCAGGAACGACATCGGCAACACGCCCATCACGTTGAAGAGCGCGAAGAGCGACACGTTGATGCCCTCGAGCTGGCCCACGAGCATTCGCCGAATGACGTCGTTGGTGTCGGGCGCAGCCGGCGGTGAGAAGAGAAACGCCGTCGTGAGCAGCAGCAGCCACGTCACGAGCGCGACGAGACGGCTCAGGTTGCAGCTCCGGCGCGGCGCTTCTTCCACCGGCCCCACAGGTCCCACGCCTCGTGAGTACCGAAGATGCCCTGCGACCGCGTCAGCATGATGAGCACGAGCAGCCCGCCGTAGATGGGCATGCGAATCTGGTCGACCTTCTGCGCGAGCGACGCGTCGCCACCACCGAGCTGCAGGAAGACCGTGCGCAGCGCCTCGGGCAGCAGCGTGAGAATCACGGCCGCGACGATGGCGCCCGTGGTGCTGCCCAGGCCACCCGCGACGATCATCACCACCACCTCCATCGACTTCACGAAGGTGAAGCTGCCCGGGTTGATGATGGGCACGAAGTGCGCGAACAGACCGCCCGCGATGCCGGCGAAGAAGCTCGACACGACGAAGGCGCGCACCTTGTAGCTCGTGGTGTCGACGCCCATCGCCTCGGCCGCGACCTCGTCTTCACGAATCGCCTTGAGCGACCGCCCGTGCGACGAATCAGCGAGCCGCCGCGCGAGCAGCACCACCACGAACACCCAGAACCACACCATGAAGAACGTCGACGTCTGCGGCACGCCCGATACGCCGAGCGCGCCGCCGAAGTGGCCCACGAAGTCGCCGATGAGCGAGAGCACCGGAATGCCGTCGAACGCCTTCGCGATGCTGTCGGAGTTCTGAATGACGACGCGAATGATCTCTCCGAAGCCCAGCGTCACGATGGCCAGGTAGTCACCGCGCAGGCGAAGGCTGGGCAACCCGACGAGGAACCCGAAGACGCCGGCCGACACGCCGCCGATGAGCAGCGAGACGAGCAGGAAGAGCTGATCAGACGCGAGCGGGCCGAGAAACGAGAGCTGCTGGTCTTTCAGCAGCAGCGACGTGGTGCCCGACACGTACGCGCCGACGGCCATGAAGCCCGCGTGGCCGATGCTGAACTGGCCGGTCATGCCGTTGATGATGTTCAGCGAGACGGCCAGCACCACGTTCACGCCGACGAGCGAGGCCAGGTAGACGAAGTAGTCCGACGAGCCGAGCGCCCACTGGAGCACTCCGAGCACCACCACCGCGGCGACGACGGGCAGGAAGGACTTCACGTGCACCGCGTCTACACCAGCGACGCGCCGACACCAGCCCCGGCGCAGCCGTTTCGTTCGTGCCACCGTCGCGAAAGGCCTGCGCCCGCCCACCGACGCGCTCCCGAGGCTTCCGGGCCCGCACGGTTGATGCATCGACCAGGCCCATGGCCGAGCCTGCCCCACTCTGGTCGCTCGACGCCGAGGGCGTGCTGACGGCGCTGCACTCTGCGCGCCCCGGGCTGACCCGGGAAGAGGCCGCGCGTCGGCTCGTCGAGGCGGGCCCCAACACGCTCTCGGCGGGCCGTCGCTTCGTGATGCTGCGGCTCGTCTGGGCGCAGGTGGCGAACCCGCTGGTGTTGATTCTGCTCTTCGCGGCCATCGTCTCGATGGTGGCCCGGGAGTGGACCGACGCTGCCGTGGTGACGACCATCGTCGTGCTCTCGAGCGTCATCGGTTTCTGGCGGGAGTACGGCGCAGGAAAGGCCGTGGAGCAACTCCGCGCGCGCATCGTCGCGAAGAGCCGCGTGCTGCGTGAAGGACGCGAGCAGCTGGTGCCCACGACGAGCCTCGTGCCGGGAGACGTGGTGCTGCTCAACGCCGGCAGCCTGGTGCCCGCCGACGCGGTGGTGCTCGAGGCGCACGACTTCTTCGTGAGCGAAGCCGCGCTGACCGGCGAGACGTTTCCCCGCGAGAAGAAGAGCCAGCCGTCGGCGGCGTCGACCCCGCTCGCGGCGAGAGACAACGTCGTCTTCCTCGGCACCAACGTGCGCAGCGGCATGGCCAGGGCGGTCGTCATCGCGACCGGTCAACGCACGGCCTTCGGCAACATCGCCCAGTCGCTGCAGCAGAGCGCACCCGAAACCGAGTTCGACGCCGGCCTTCGCCACTTCGGAGGCATGCTGGCGCGGGTGATGGGCGTGATGACGCTGCTCGTCCTCTCGGTGAACCTGTTGCTGCACCGCCCCGCCATCGAGTCGTTGCTCTTCGCCATCGCGCTCGCGGTGGGGCTGGCGCCCGAGCTGCTCCCGGCCATTCTGTCGGTGAACCTGTCTCGCGCCGCCGTGGCGATGGTGAAGGAGGGCGTCGTGGTGCGCCGCCTCAACGCCATCGAGAACTTCGGCAGCATGGACGTGCTGTGCACCGACAAGACGGGCACGCTGACCGAAGGCGAGGTGCGCCTCGCCGCCGCGGTCGACCTCGACGACGTCGCCTCCGACGCGGTGCTGATGGCCGCCTTCATCAACGCGTCGCTGCAGACGGGCGTCACGAACGCGCTCGACGAAGCCATCGTCGCAGCCGCGCCACCAGGAGCAACGGTGCCCGTGAAGCTCGACGAGGTGCCGTACGACTTCGAGCGCAAGCGGCTCTCCATCGTCGTGCGAGACCAGAGCCAGGCCCGCCTCATCACCAAGGGCGCGGTGTCGTCGGTGTTACCGGTGTGCAGCGGGCTCGATGAGGTGCGGCTCGAGGCGGTGCATGCCTTCGTCGAACGAAAGGGCAACGACGGCTTCCGCGTGCTGGCGGTCGCGAGCCGGCGCTGCCCCGAGCAGCCGCACTGGTCGCGCGACGACGAGCGAGACCTCACGCTCGACGGCTTTCTGCTCTTCGCCGACCCACCAAAAGAAGGCGTGGCGAAGACGCTGACGTCGCTGGCCGCGCTCGGTGTCGCCGTGAAGGTCGTCACCGGAGACAACCAGTTCGTCGCCGCGCACGTCGCCCGGCAGGTGGGCCTGGGAGGAGCCGACCTGCGCGTCATCACCGGCGCCCGCGTCGACGCCACGGCGCCCGATGCCCTGGCTGCTCTCGCCGACGAGACCGACGTCTTCGCCGAGGTCGACCCGGCGCAGAAGGAACGGGTGCTGCTCGCGCTGAAGGCTCGTGGGCACGTGGTGGGCTACCTCGGAGACGGCATCAACGACGCGCCCTCGCTCCACACGGCCGACGTGGGCATCTCGGTCGACACCGCCGTCGACGTCGCGCGCGAAGCGGCCGACCTCGTCTTGTTGCAGCACGACCTCGCGGTGCTCGAGCGCGGCATCGTCTCGGGCCGGCGCACCTTCGCGAACACGCTCAAGTACATTCTCACCACCACGAGCGCGAACCTGGGGAACATGGTGAGCATGGCCATCGCCTCGGTGGTGCTGCCCTTCTTCCCGCTGCTCGCCGGGCAGGTGCTGCTGAACAACTTCCTCTCCGACATTCCCGCGTTCGGGCTGGCGAACGACGACGTCGACGAAGAGTGGCTCGCGCGCCCCCACCGGTGGGACCAGCCGTTCCTGCGCCGCTTCATGTTGCGCTTCGGCGTGATGAGCTCGCTCTTCGACCTGCTCACCTTCGCGGTGCTGCTGCTGCCGTTTCACGCCACGCCCGAGACGTTTCGCACGGGCTGGTTCATCGAGTCGTTGCTGACCGAGGTCGTCGTCGCGCTCGTCGTGCGCACGCAGCGGCCCGCGCTGAAGAGCCGGCCCGGGCGGTTGTTGTGGTGGAGCTCGGTCGCCGTCGCGGTGCTGGCGTTCGCGATTCCATTTCTTCCGGGCACCGCGCTGCTCGGCTTCGTGCCCGTGCCGTTCACGATGCTGCTGGCGCTCGCGCTCATCACGGCCGGCTACGTGGTGGTGGCCGAAGCGCTCAAACGCCGCCTGTTCCCCGCTGCCGGGTGACCGTCACTTCTTGCCCTTCGCGCGCTCCTTCAGGCGTTTCTGCAGGGCCGCGCGGCAGACCTTGTGGTTCTCGAAGTAGCCAGAGAACTTCTTGAAGTCGCCGTCGAGGTACGCGAGCGCCGTCGCCCGCACCCACCAGCAGCCGTCGTCGTCACAGTCGGGCACGTCGAGCGCGTCCCACATGACGTCGGCCAGCACGGGGTCGTGCGAGTCCTGCACGAGCTCGATGATGAACGACTTCTCGGCCCACTTCTTCGAGGCGAGGTACTCACGCGCGTAGTGCGGCACGTCTTCGGGCTTCACGCGGTCGCGTTCGTGCTCGGTGTCGACGGTGCCGTTGCGAACCCGGGCCATCACCTCGTCGACGTACGGGCGGCGCGCGGGGGTTCCTGCGTCTGGGGCGGCGAGCAGCAACGAGAGCACGAGAATCATGGTGGGCAGCATGCCTTGTCAGGTCGACTCCGGCTGCGGTGAACGGCCTCACGCGACGGCTGGCGGGCTCGTGGCGTCTGTCTGCCATGGCGTTCCCGCACTCCGAGCTGCCCGCCCGACGCCGACACGCACGCACACGCGCTGCTGACTTGGCTCAACGGGCGCGGCAAGCTCCGCGCATGGAGTTCGCCGCTGCGCTCGAACTCGCCCATCGCAAGTACCCGACGGTGAAGCTGGCCAGGGAGCGCTTCGAGCGGCGCCTGGCCGCCAACCCCACCGCCACCGACCTCGCCGACCTGTATCTCGCCGAGGCCTGTCTCGAAGGCGACCCAGCGGCCCTCGAGCAGCTCGACCAGCTGTTGTCGAACCTGCGAGACGTGGCCGCGAGAGCCAGCGTCGTCGCGTTCGACGAGGTGCTGCAGGTGGTGCGGGTTCGCCTGCTCGTCGACCAGGAGGGCGGGCGGCGGCTCGTCGACTACGAAGGCCGTGGAGCGCTGGCGAGCTGGCTCAAGACCATCGTCATTCACACCGCCGTCAGCCTGGGCCGCCGAGAACGCAGCGGAGAACGTGTCGACACCCTCGTCATGCTCGAGCTTCCCGACGAGCGCGACTGGCCCGAGACCTCGCTCGCCCGGCACGTCGCCCGCACCCGCCTGCGTGATGCCCTCGAACGTGCGCTGACCCGGCTCACCCGGCAACAACGCGTGCTGCTGCGGCAGCACTACCTCGACGAGCTGACGTTGGAAGAGCTGGCCGCGTATTCGCGGGTGCATCGCGCGACGGTCGCACGGTGGATGGCGGCCGCCCGGGAGGCGCTGCTCGACGCGCTCGAAGACGAAGCTGGCGACCTCGAGGAGCTGTGGAGCCTGGTGCAGAGCCGCCTCACGCTGAGCGTCAGCCGACTGCTGGCTGAAGGAGACTGAGGGCGCGTGGCCTGCCTCGACGAGCAGACGTTGTGGGCGCACTTGCGGCGCGAGCTGAGCGACGAAGCCGAAGAGGGCGTGCAGGTGCACCTCGACGGCTGCGACGCGTGCCGGCGGCTCGTCGCGGCGGCCGTGCGCGCTGGCGCCATCACCGACGAATCGGGCGAGGCCGGCAACGCCGAGCCGTTACCGATTCGGTTCCTGCCGCAGGGCACCCTCGTCGGGCGCTTCGTGGTGCTGCACCGCCTGGGAGCGGGCGCGATGGGCGTCGTCTACGCCGCCTACGACCCGCAGCTCGACCGGCGGCTGGCCCTCAAGTTCCTCTACGACGAGAGCTCGAGCCGTCTGCTCGACGAAGCGCGCGCCCTCGCCCGGCTCTCGCACCCGCACGTCACCGTCGTGCACGACGTCGGTGTCTACGGCCTGCACCCGTTTCTCGCGCTCGAGTTCATTCCCGGCATGACGCTGGGCATGTGGCGACGCGCGCTGCCGCGCTCCCTCGACGAGAAGCTCGACCTGTTGCGACAGGCGGGGCGGGGGCTGGCGGCGGCGCACGCGGCAGGGCTGGCGCACCGTGACTTCAAGCCCGGCAACGTGCTGGTCGCCGGCCAGCGCGCGTGGGTCACCGACTTCGGTCTGGGCGGCCCACTCGTCGCCGAGGCCCAGGCCGCTCTCGTCGGCACGCCTGCGTACATGGCGCCCGAGCAGCTCGACGGCCGACTCGGCGACGCGCGCAGCGACCAGTTCAGCTTCTGCGTCACCGCGTGGGAGTTGCTCTTCGGCGCGCGCCCCTTCGACGGCGATTCGCTGCCGCAGCTCAAGGCGAGTCAGCAGGTGACGCCGACCACGCCGTCACGAGACGTTCCCGCGAGGCTCGTCGAAGCGCTGCAGCGGGGGCTCGCCCGAGACCCGAGCCTTCGTCACCCGACGATGGAGCACCTGCTCGCGGCGCTCGAGCCTGCGCGACACCGCCCCCGGTGGCTGCTGGCCGCGGCCGCGCTGGTGCTGGTGACGTTCGGCGTGGGGTGGCTCGAGCGCCCGCAGCCAGACGGCTGTGCGAACGCAGAAGACGAGGTCGCAGGGGTGTGGACGGCGGCGACGCCGGTGGCGCTCACCACCGCGTTCGAGGCCTCGTCGGTGTCGTCGCGGCCCGCGCTGCTCGCCGAGCTGTCGAAGCGCCTCGAGGACTACCATCGGGCCCTGCGCTCCGACTACCGCGCGGCCTGCACGCGCTTCGTGCAGCACCACGACGACGAGCGGCTGTACCAACGCCGTCGCGCCTGTCTGCACCAGCGCTCGAGCACCCTGCGGGCCGTCATCTCTTCGTTGTCGAACCCCTCGGGGTGGACGAGCGAGACCTCGTCACACGTGGTGGCCACGCTGCCTTCGCTCGGCGCCTGTCAGACGCTCGAGATTGCCGCGCTCCCGCCGCTGCCAGACGACCCCGCCGAACGCGAACACGTGCTGCAGCTGCAGGCCCGGCTCAGCCAGTTCGAGGCGCGCTGGTCGATGCAGGAGTACCGCGGCCAGCTCGAGGGCCTCGAGGCCCTCTCGGCCGAGGTGCGGCGGGTGGGCTTTGCGCCGCTGCTGGGCGAGGTGCTGCGCGTGCAGGGGCGGTGGGAGTTCACCATGGCCGACTACGACGGCGCGCGCGCCACCCTGCGCGAGGCGGGCCTGGTGGCGCTCGGCGCCGGGCACGACGTGCACGCCATTCACGCGTGGAACTCGTTGTCGAACCTCGACGCGACCCGCCTGGGGCTGCTCGACGAGGCCAGGCACTACAACGCGCTCGCGGTGGCGCTCGCCGAGCGGCCGACCGTCGACGAGTGGACACGGGTGCAGGTGCTGTTCCGCACGGGCGTGCTGCGACTCGCCGACGACGACCCGCACGGCGCGGTGACGCTGCTCGAAGAGGCCATTCGCCGCGGCCGACGAAACCACAGCACCGAAGGCGCCCTCGCCGGGGCCATCACCACCCTCGCGCGCGCCGAACGGGAGCTGGGCCGGCCGAGCCGTTCGGCGGTGTTGTTGTACGACCTCATCGAGAAGCTCGAAGGCCAGCCCGAGCTGGGCCCTGCTCGCGGCACCGACGCCCGCTATGAGCTCGCGTTGACGCTGATGGCCCTCGGGCGCCTGGGCGAAGCCGAAGACGAGCTCACGCGCGTGCACCGCACCTTCGCGACCATCTACGGTGAGTCGCACCTGCGAACGGCGGAGGCA
>JAEUJR010000978.1 GCA_016793585.1 Archangium sp. | reverse complement strand
AGGTGGACGGGCGGGCGACGCAGCTCGACCTCTCGAAGCAGGTGAAGCTCTCGCAGCCGGCGACGGCGGAGCGGATTCGCAAACTCGAAGATGCCGGCGTCATCACCGGGTACTCGGCGCGTGTCGACGCGACGAAGCTGGGCAAGGACGTGACGGCGTTCGTGGGCGTCTCCATCGAGCACCCGAAGTACTTCGAGCAGTTCTCGAAGAAGGTGCTGGGGCTCGAAGAGGTGCTCGAGTGTCACCGCGTCGCGGGCGCTGATTCGTATCTGCTGAAGGTGAAGACGGCGACGACGGGCACGCTCGACGCGTTGCTGGTCGAGACGCTGCGCACGATTCCCGGCGTCACCCGAACCAACACGACCATCGTGCTCTCGTCAGTGAAGGAAGAGACGCGCGTGCATGTGCCGAAAGAACTTCTCGAAGAAGGGAGCGGCCGATGATGCGCCTCGCAGAACGAACGAGTGGTGTGACGCCGTCGGCGGTGCGCGAGATTCTGAAAGTGGCGGAGCAGCCGGAGGTGCGCTCCTTCGCGGGTGGGCTGCCGGCGCCCGAGCTGTTTCCCGTCGATGCCATCGCGCAGGCGCACGCGCGGGTGTTGGTGATGAACGGCCCGGCGGCGCTGCAGTACTCGACGACCGAAGGCTACGCGCCGCTGCGGGAGTGGATTGCGTCGCACTTCGCCGACAAGGGTGCGCCGACGACGGCGGACGATGTGTTGGTGACGAACGGTTCGCAGCAGGGCCTCGACCTGGTCTCGCGCGTGCTGCTCGATCCCGGCGCGGTGGTGGTGACCGAGAACCCGACGTACCTGGCGGCGCTGCAGGTGTTTCAGGCCGCGCAGGCGAAGGTGGTGGCGGTCGACAGTGACCGGGAGGGCATGCAGCTCGAGGCGCTCGCGAAGGTGCTGGCGACGCACGATGTGCGGCTCATCTATCTCGTTCCGAACTTCGCGAACCCGACGGGCGTGACGTGGACGGCGCCGAGGCGGGCAGGGCTGATCGCGTTGGCGCAGGCGTGGAAGGTGCCGGTGCTGGAGGATGATCCGTACGGAGCGATTCGCTTTGCGGGAGCGCCGCTGCCTCCGTTGGCGGCGATGGATGATTCGGGCCTGGTGATCACGCTGGGTACGTTCTCGAAGATGTTGGCGCCGGGGCTGCGAATCGGGTGGCTGCGCGCTCCGGCGGCGGTGCGGAAGCATCTCGTGGTTGCGAAGCAGGCGACTGATCTGCACTCGTCGTCATTGGCACAGCGCGCGGTGGTCGAGTTGTTGGCGCGGTTCGATTTGGAAGCGCACTTGAATCGGCTGCGGAGCGTGTATCGCGAGCGGTGTGAGCTGATGTTCGAGGCGGTGCGCACGGTGTTCCCGCCGGGGACGAAGTGCCTGAAGCCCGATGGTGGGTTGTTCTTGTGGGTCGAGTTGCCGAATGGGGTCGACACGTTGTCGCTGCTGACGACTGCGGTGACGCAGCATCATGTGGCGTACGTGCCGGGAGCTCCGTTCTTCGTCGACCGCGTTCGGAGTAATACGTTGCGGCTCAATTTCTCGAACTGTCAGCCGAAGGACATCGTCGACGGCATGGCAAGTTTGAGCCGCGTGTTCGGTGAAGCACTCAGCGCAGGGGCGTCGCTGGAGGCTCCGCTGTAAGAACAGTAGGTCCAACGGAGTCCTGCTGATGGCCGGAGAGTCGTCGATCTTTCGAGTGGCCGGGCCTCTCGTGGTTCGCGAGAGCGGGCCGACGCTCGGAGGCGTTTGGCTGAATGTTGGCGACCCCGTTCCCGCAAGAGCGGTGGAATGACTTCGTGCACGTTGTACTTGCTTCGTCTGTGCAGGCGTTGACGCATGCGTCGGTGGGCCGAATGGCCACGATTCACTTCTTCGATGGTCCGTTCGAGGTTCGAATTGCCGGAGTCGCGAACGGCGTCCTGAGCTTCGAAGCCCGGGAGAGACGCGCCGCTGGAGCCGTGGTCGTTCGACAAGCGCAGGTCTCCATTCAGATTGCCTGTGCCAGCCTCCTGCAGGCGGTCGAAGAGGCTCTCGCCCTTGGCGATGCGGCCGGTGACGGTTCAACGGTTGGCCTGCGGTCGTCGTTGCCCGGGTTGCGCAGACGGATGGAGCTGCATTCGCGGAGCGAGAAGGGTGATGCATGAAAGTCGTGACGACGATCGCCTCGGTCGAGACGCATGAGCGACTGGTGGTCGAGCTCGAGTGTGGTGGCGACCCGTACTTTCGCTCTGTCGCGTGACGAAGGAGTCAGGGGAGGTGTCGAGTTCGACCTGCGGCATCAAGGCGGCGGAGTGCTGTCAGTCTCCTTCGCAGAATTCGTGGAGAGCTTGCGGGCGGCTGAGGCTGAACTCAGGCGAACGTATCCGTAACGGCAGACCGCACGAGTTCTGGCTGATCCGCTCGCAAAGTCGGTCAGCTCTGCCTCCTGAGGTAGTCTCTCGGCCATGTCAGCACGGGTGACGGAAGTCCGAATCGACGGCATGCGTTGCTTCAGGGAGTTCACACTCAAGACCCCTGGCCTCGTCGTACTGATCGGCGAGAACGGCGTGGGCAAGAGCACTGTCGTCGAGGCCTGCGAACTCCTTCGAAAGGCTGTAGAGAGTCAGTTCGCGACGGCCGTTGGAGGACCGCACGGTGGGGTGCGTGCGCTCCTTCGACATGGCGTGAACCGCCTGACTCTCGGGGTGGCGCTCGACGGCGTGCTCGGCTCGAACACTGCTGACTACACCCTAACCCTCGCGAAAGAGGCAGGGCGGCTTGCGATCGTCGAGGAAACCCTGCTGTGGAATGGCTCGGTCGCAGGGAGCCGCAGTGCGAGCACGAGCGTGCTCGATTTCAAGGACGGCAACGCAAGCCGTCAGCAACCGCCCCACGCTGAGTCGACCTTCTTTGGCTTCGCTTGGAGCTACCCTGAGACCCATCCACTTCGTGCCATTCGAGACGCCCTCGCCGGCATCGAGGTCTTCCCTCCGCTACCAGTGACGGCGAGGTGGGCCTCGGAGGGCGGGCCTGCGTCGCTCGTTCGGCTCGAGCAGAACCCGTCGATCGAGCGACGAGTCGGTCGCTGCGGCTCGAACCTGCCGGGCGCCCTGCTCGAGCTTCGGAACGACCCGGAGCGCTGGGAGCGCTACCTGATGTTGGTGCGCGCAGGCCTCGGAAGCGACATCGAGAACATCGTCATCAACCCGGCCGACACGCCCCTCCTCACGTTCGGGCTCAAGTACAAGGGCGACCCACTGCCAGTGACGTCAGAATCGCTCTCTGACGGCTCGGTGTCACTGTTGGCGATGCTGGCGATTCTCGAGCTGAAGCCGTCGAGCCGCTCGTTGCTCGTCTTTGATGAGCCCGAGCTGCATCTGCACCCATCGGTCGTGGGACTCCTGGCCGACCGTTTTCAGTTGGCCGGTAGCGAGCAGCCCATCGTGGTGTCGACGCATGCAGACCGGTTTCTAGACGCGCTTCAAGAGCCCGAGTTGTCGGCGGTTGTGCTCGAACGTTCGGCTGAGGGCAGCCGACAGGTGAAGCTCGATGCAGGCCGGCTCGGTGCCTGGCTGCGGCGCTACGCAGGGCTCGGAGAGATTCGATACGCTGGCCACCTCGACGACGTGAAGGCCGCCTCGTGAAGCAGGTCCTCGTCATCTACGAGGACAGCGTCGTGCGAAGGGAGACCTTCGGACCGCATCGACTGATGATGGCCTTCGTCGCTGATGCGTTGCAGATCGAGGGTGTTCGCCGTGACGAGGTGGTCGCGGCGTTCAGGCCGTTCCCAAAGAACGGCGCCGACAAGGTGGTCGACATGCTGTGCGGCGATCCACCGACTGAGGCCTCTGAGACCGCACGTGGCGCTGCAGTCGTCGCGCTGCTCGACTCGGATCGTCTCCGCGACATGGTCAACCGCCGGTTCAAATGCAACACGAGCGACCTTGAGGCCGCGCGTCTCGAACTCGAGAAGCGGGCGAACGAGCTGACGCAGCCTGCGTTCGTTCGGCTTGTCGACAACAACACCGAGTGGGTGTGCCAGGAGCTGATCAGACTTCAGCGCACGCTGGTGTCGCCGGTCGTCGCTGCCGAAGCGCTGAGGCACGATCGCGCCTCGAGGGACGAGCTGCTTGGGCGAGCGAGTGAAGCTGGGCAGACAGAGTTGCGCGCGCAGTTGCTCGAAGTGGCACCGCTGCTGCGAGGTTCTCGAGACTGTCTCGTTGAGCGTCTGCGAGAGGTGCGATCAGCTGTCTTGTCAGGCCGGTGAACGGCGTCGCTTGCAAGGCTCAACGCCGCACATAGACAGCACTGCTTCCTGCGGGAATGGTGAGACGAATTCTCCGGCCGGCGAACGTGAGCGCTGACGCTCCGTCGTTGAGCACCTCTTCGTACGTCGACGTCGTCGAAGCCCACGACGGCGCCTGCATGTCGACGTTCACCGACTGCCCGCCATTGTTGATGACGACGATGACCTGACTGTCTCCCGCGCGCCGTCCGTACGCGAACACGTTGGCGTTGTTCCCACCGTTCTGCCGCCACAGCTCGCTGTACTCACCATCACTCAACGCAGCTGTCGTCGTGCGCAACGCGATCAACCGCTGCATGCGCGTGAACACGTCTCCGGGTCTCGGCACTGCTTCCATCGCGTGACGCTGGGCGCGCCCCGCGGCATCGAATGCCCACGCAGGAAGATCCCGCCGATTGTCCGGGTCGGCTCCGCCGTACTGCCCAATCTCATCACCCGCATACAGCTGCGGAATTCCAGGCATCGTGAACAGCGCCGTCAGCGCGATCGTGTACCGCTTCTGCACCTCGTCCTCCGACACGCCGCTCACGAGCGACACGAACCGCGGCACGTCGTGATTGTCGATGAAGCTCGTCAGCTCGAGCGTTCGCGCGAGGCCCAGCGTGCTCACGTCATCGCGCACCGCGTTCGCCAACTCGTCCACCGAGCCGCCCTTCGCGAACACGTTCACCATCGCGCGCCGCAGCGGGAAGTTGAACGTCGAGTCGAAGCCCGCGTCGAGGAACGGCTTCAGGTCGTTCGCGCCACCTTCGAGATACACCTCGGCGATCGTGAAGATGTCTGGCCGCTCCGCACGAATCGCGGGGAACCAGTGGTCGCGAAAGTAGCTGCGCGGCACGTGCTTCGCCGTGTCCATGCGAATGCCGTCGAGCCCGTACTCACGCACCCAGCGCGCCGAGAGCGCGTCGAGGTAGTGCGCGACCGCCGGCTGTTCCTGCGCGAGATCGGGCAGGCGCACGTTGAGCGGACAATTCACGGTCTGATCTCCCAGCGACGCGCACGTCGCCGGATCGTGAAACCAGGTGGGCTGCTGCGTCTTGAGCCGCGCGCTGCTCCCGGTGTGGTTCATCACGAGATCGAGAATGAACCGAACGTTCGCGCGCTTCGCGTCGTTCACCAGTTGGCGAAGGTCGCTCGCCGTGCCGAGCTTCGGTTCGATCGCGCCGTCATCGGGCAGCGCGAGGTCGGCCCAGTAGCCGTGGTAGCCGCAGCTGCTCCCCGGCTGTGAGATCTGCAGATTCGCCGGAGTCACCCACAACGCCGTGACGCCGAGCTCCTGCAGGTACGGCAGCTTCGAGCGCAGACCTGCGAAGTCGCCTCCATGAAAACGCCGCGGATCGTTCGGGTCGAAGCAGCTCGCGTTGCCCGAGCGATCGTTCGACGTGTCGCCGTTGAAGAACCGGTCGGGCATCACGAGATAGATGACGCGCTGTCGCCACGAGAGCTGCGCTCCGGCGTCTGCGTTCAGCACCGGCGGCGAGCCAGCATCGACTCCAGCATCCACCACCTCACCCGCATCGACCTCGGGCCGCGACATCGAGCCTGCGTCGCTGGAAGCCACTCCCGCATCCGCAATCATCGTGTCCGGAGCATCAGCGACCACCACTGGACCACATGCGCTCAACGACACCACCGCGAGGAAGAACCGACTCATGACCTCGCGCAAAGCACCTGCCATGCCCACCTCGAACGCAGCGATTTCTCACGAGGCCCCGAACGCGCAGGGAGGAGAGTCGTCCTCAGTCGAGGGCGTTCGCGGTGAGCAGCCGTCGCGCAGCGGCCTCGAGGTCATCGTCGTCGGCGAGATGAAACGCGTGGAGCGTGACGGCGCGGTCGGCGAGCTCGACCCGCAGGTTCCGGTAGCGCTCGCGAACGCGTCGTTTGTGAGGAAGGAACGCGCGCGCATGGTCGAGTGACAGCCCCCACGCTTCGGCGCGGTCATCGGGCGCCACCCGTCGCCACACGTGTTCGAAGAGCACCGCACGCTCGATGGCCAAAGCGCTTCGGTTCGTGACGTGCAGCACCGTCGAGAGGCGGCTCCAGGCGCGCAGCGTCGTTCGCTCCAACACCTCGACCCCGAGCTCGTGAAGGTCGTCGAGCAGACGAGCCGCCTCGCCGAGGCCGAGCGGGGTCACGACGAGGTGGACGTGGGTCGCAGCGCGCAGCGGTCGTTCATCGAACTCGCGCAGCCACGTGGTGAGCTCATCGGGCGTCGGGCTCACGGGAGCGCCTCGTGCGTCACGGCCTCGTCTCGTCGCGCGGCGTTCACGCGGTCATTCCACGACCGGGTGCAGTGCAGACACCAGCGTCGGCAGATGGGGTCGGTTCCGCAGCCGGCGAGCACGAAGCGTGCGCTCTTCTCGCGCTGAGCGTCTTGCGAGTCGGTGAGCCGGCCGAGCGGCGCGCCGCCTTCGCGCAGGTAGACGGAGCATGGGTAGTAGAAGGCACCATCGACCGTGCGTTCCGTGAGCGGCACGTAGCAGCGCCAGTCGGTGCGTGGAGCATCGTCGAGGCCGATGGCGGTGGGCGAGAACACGGTCTCGAGCTTCTTGCGCAAGAGCGGGAAGCGGCCCGGCGGCTGCTGCTCGAGCAGAACGCGAACCCGCGCCTTCGACTCAGCAGCTCCGGCGAAGTCGCCAAGCTGGTCGCGTACGTCGACCTCGGTGATCAGCTTCAGGTCGTCGATGCCGAAGCGAAGGAAGAACTCGACGAGCGCGGGCAGGCGTTCGCGGTTCGCCAGGCCGATGACGGTGTTCACGATGAGAAAGAACGGCGCGCCTTCTCTGCGGGCCGCTCCGAGGACGCGCAGGGTCTCGACGGCGCGAGTCCAGGCGTGTCGACGGCCGGTGAGGTGTTCGCCGAGCAGCGGCTCCTCGGCGTCGATGGAGACGCGCAGCTCGTCGAGGCCCGCTTCGATCAGCGCGAGGTACCTGTGCGGCGCCATCGTGCCGTTCGTCGTGAGGCTGATTCGTTCGACGCCCGCGGACTTCGCGCGGCTGATCATCTCGTCGAGGCCGTTCACGAGTGACGCCTCTCCGCCCGTGAAGTGAAGATGTCGAATCGGCGTCGAGCCAAGCTGGCTGATCAGCGTCGAGAACGCGGCGACATCAAGGGAGAGGCGCTTCTGCGGTCTCGCGTGAAGCTCGGCCTCGGAGCGCGCGATCGTCTTGCAGTACGGGCAGTCGAGGTTGCAGCGGTAGGTGAGAAAGACGGTCACGCGATGCAGTGGGGTCTCGGCGGTGACCGCGTGCGGCGCGTCGACGAGTGGCCCGAGGTCGGCGAGTCGCTCGAGCTGCTCCGCGTCGAACAGCAGGTCGGGGACCGGACTGCGAGCAGGGTCGGCCATGTGCGACAGAATGCTACACCGCTCATCGCCGCAGCAAATGGCGCCTGAAAGTGGGTGTTTACGGCGGCAGAACAGGAGTCGGCTGCAGCGGCCCGAAGGGAGCGCGCGGCGCTTCACCCGCCGACAACCGCTCGAGGTGCCTCGCCCGGGCGTCGAGTTCCTTTGCGTAGAACGGGCTGATGGTGCGGTCAGCGCGCGTCTGCACGAAGTCGGCGTCGGTCGTGTGACACGCTGCACAGCCGACGAGCTCGAGCTGTTGGCGAATCGTCGGGTGCTGAGCCAACACCTGCACGTCGAGTCCCGCCAACGACAGCGGCTGCCGCGGAACGCCCGACGCCGCGCGAATCGACGGCGGCCTGAACAGCTCGGGGATCGCGAGCCTTCTGCTCTCGGCAGCATCCACGTTCATCGAGAGCCACGAGAGGAACGCCGAGCGCAGCGCGCCCTGCTGATTGAGCCGCTCGATGTCGAGCTGTTGAAACAGCGGCGGGTTGTCGAACACGTACGGCAGCCCGCTCGTCGACGTCGTCTTCACCCACTGCCGCCACTCCCACGGAGACAGCGACTGCTCCACCGTCTCGATGAGCAGGAACCGCTGCGGCGTGAGGAACTCCG
>JAEUJR010000964.1 GCA_016793585.1 Archangium sp. | reverse complement strand
TGAAGACGAAGCCAACCGGCGCTTCGGCTCCTGTCGCGACGAGGCCGTGCGAGAGCACCCGGTCTTCTGGCGATGGCAGGTAGCGCACCACGGCGTCGAGCTCGGCGAGCTCCTGCACGAGCAGCTCACGTCGCTCGGTCTCGTCGACGAGGCTTCGCGTCACCGTGCCGTCGGCGCCGAACCGCAGCGCCTGCTGCTCGATGACGTCGACGAGCGTGCCGTCTTCCCGAAGGCACTGCAGGAAGAGCGGGCGCGCGCCGAGCCGCTCCCGAAGGTCGTGAAGACAGCGCTCCACCGACGCACCCGGCGCGTCGAGCTTGTTGACGAACACCACGCGCGGCACGCCGTGCGTACTGGCCTGGCGCCACACGCTCTCGGTCTGAGGCTCGACCCCACGTGACGCGTCGAGCACCACCACGGCGCCGTCGAGCACCCGCAGCGCGCGCTCGACCTCGATGGCGAAGTCGACGTGGCCCGGCGTGTCGATGAGCGTGAGGTGATGGTCGGCGAGCCCGTGCGGCTGCCAGCGGAACGACGAGGCCGCCGCCGAGATGGTGATGCCGTGCTTCTTCTCTTCGGCGCCGTGGTCGAGGGTGGTGTTGCCGTGGTGAACCTCTCCGATGCGGTGAATGCGGCCGCTGAGGAAGAGCATGCGCTCGCTCACGGTGGTCTTGCCTGCGTCGACGTGGGCGAGCACGCCGAACAAGCGGGTTCTCTGCAGGGTGGTGGTGGACATACGGGTTCCTTCGCGCTGGCCGCGGGGGCCGCGCGTGCGACGGGTGACGAGTGAAGGCGTGACGTGAACGGGCGGTTTCGGGCGCGCGTCTGTGGGGTCGTCTCGAGCCAGCGAGGCGAGGTGCTTCAGCGAAGCTGGCGAGAAGCCACGGCGGCGGTCAGCGCGCCCGCACGAACGCAGCGAGCAGCACCGCGTTGCGCTGGAGGACGACGATGCTGACGCCGACGGGGGTCATGCCGGGCGTGACGACGACGCCCGCGCGCCCTGACGAGACCGTGGCGACCGTGTCATGCAGCGAACGGACAGGCTGGCGCGCATGCCAGCGAGCGGCCCAGATTTCTGAGGAGCCACCGCGCTGCACGAACCAGAAGTCGAGTGGTTCTGGCGAACTTCGAAGGCACGCACCTTGCGAAAGGGCCTGCTCTCACCATGAGCCCATCTCGATCGATTCTTCTCGCGTTGCTCACCACCGTCTTCGCCTGCCCCGCCCCACCACCCCTGCCGGGCGAACCGGCCGAGACGCCGCTCGATGCGGGGGTCGCCGACGCGGGGCTCCTCGACGCAGGCCTGACGCCTCCCACCACGGGGCTCGACAGTGGCGTCGTCTTCCTCGACTGGCTCGTCGAACGTGAAGCGCCCCTCGAGCCCGTGCTCGACGCCGAGCTGCCGGGCCGCCCCTTCGCGCTCTCGGCCACGACGTACGCGCTCGAGACCGACTGTGACGCGGGCGTCTGCACCTATTCCTGGTACACGGCGCGCGGCACGCTCTTTCGCCGCCACACTGGCCTCGCGCCCGCGGCGACCAACCCGTTCTCGAACGACGGAACGAAGTTCGCGGCCATCGAGGTCACCGACCGCTTCGTGTGTTCGGGCAACGGCACCAGCCTGCCGCTCGTCGAGGGCACGTTCGGGCTCTACGACTCCCGCATGGGCACGCGGCTGTTCTCGCAGGGGCCGGTGGTGGGTGACCCGGGCCTCATCACCAACACGTTCTCGCAGCACGGAACCATCGTTCGGCTCGACCGCTACGACCGGGCGACCTGCGAGCTGCAGGAGTCGGCGCCGCTGCTCGCCACCGCTCCGTTCCATCGACCTGAGGTGCTCGACACGATTCCGTCGGACCCGGGCTTTCCACCGTACGTCGAAGACGACACCGCCGACGGGCAGCTCATCGTCAGCACGCGCTCTGGGTTGAACACGCCGGTCGGCCTCGCGCGCCCCAGAGACGTGACGTCGTTTCGCCAGCTCGACGGCGACCATCAGCTCTCGCGGCAGTCGGGCGGTTTCCTGCACGTGCTCGGGGGCTGGCCCTACAGCCGCGTCGCCAGCGTGCACCTCTCGCCCGGCCTGCGCTTCGACAGCGCGCTGCCCTCGATGGAGGCGGACTTCACCTCGCTCGTCATCTCACACCGCTGGGTGATGGGCTGCGCGCAGACCGGCCAGAGCGCGAAGCGCTGCGACGCCGTCGACGGGCTCGGGGTTCGCCCCCGCCGCAGCACCATCACCGGGCCTGCACTGCCGGCCCTGGCTGGAGCGCTCGAGCAGGCCGCGTACCGCACGCCCGACGGCCGCGTGGAGCAGCTCGACCTGGTGACGGGCACGCGCTCGACGGTCGACGTGCCAGCGACGACGGTGCGCGCCGTGGGCAATGGCTCGGGCTTTCTGCTCAACGACGCCACCCACGCATGGGGCCTGTCGCGGGGAGCGCCCTTTCGACTCGGCGAGCGGGTGCTGGCGCTCTACCGAGGCGCGGCGAGCGTCGAGCAGCCGCAGTCAGACGTCGTCTTCATCGTGTCGTCGAACGAGAGCGGCAGCCGCGTGTACCTCGACGTGTGGAACGTGAAGGAGGGCAAGGTGGCCCGGGTGTCTGACCAGCTCAACTTCAACCCTCCGTTCAACGCGCCCTTCACGGCCGACACCCAGTGCGCGGTGCCAGGGTTTTTGCGCAGCCTCGGGCCCAGCGCGGCCTCGGCCTCACAGCCCGGGCGCTTCATTCACTTCACGACCTTCATTCCCGCCGAGCAGCCGCGCCTGCAGGTGTTCGTGATGCCGAGCGACCTCTCGTCTCCCCCGAGGCGACTCGCCGAGCTCTCGCCCGACCAGTGCAGCCCGCCGCTCGTGTCGCCTGGTGGCGAGCGCGTGTGGTTGCCGGTGGTGATGCGCGACGGCGTGCGGGTCGTGCTCGCGCCGTTGTGACGCGCTTCACAGCTTCGTGAGCATGCCCATCACCCGCCGGTCGGCGCCTTCGAAGCCATTCACCGAGTCGTACTTGACGATGACCGCGAGCGACGTGCCGGCCTTCGACAGCCGCACCGATGACAGGTTGATCGACGCGCCCACCTTCGTCGGTGCGAGCAACACCCGCTCCTTGCCTTGAATCGTGAGCACGATGCTGGCTTCGACGCCGGAGAACCCGCTCTCGTCGTCGCTCCACGGCTTCGTCTTGATGGTGAGCTTCGCGGGGCGGTTGGCGAGCGTGAACGACGTCGAGCGCGCCGTGCCCGAGGTGTAGAGCTCGACGCCGGGGTCCGTCAGCTTCTTCGCCTTCAGCACGGCGGCGGTCTTCGCCTTGAGCTGGGCCAGCACCTCGGCCTGGGTCGGTGGCTCCCCCTCGGCGGCGCTGCCATCGTGCGCGGCGACGGGCTTTCGACTCAGGCTCGCGCCCTTCTCGTCGATGACGAACAGGTTCGCGTACCCCCAGCCCGCGCCGTCGACGACGCCGAAGTCGTACCAGGCGAAGAGCGAGCCATCGTCACTGAAGCCGACCAGCTCGACCTCGGCCGTGTTTCCCGCCAGCGCCATCACCGGCAACAGCAGCACCGTCGTCAGCAGCCATCGTCGCATGCAGCCACGAACTCACAGTCTGGGCCGGGCGAGCAAGTCACTCCGTGTTGCCGGCGTCGAGCACGCCCGCGTCTTCGGTGAAGTCGATGGTCTCTTCTGCAGGAGGCTCGGCGGGCTTCGGCTCCCACTTCGCGGCGGCGCTCAGCGGCAGGCACTGCCACTTCTCGAACAGCACGGCCTTCTTCGAGAGCTGCAGCCCAGCCTGGAAACACAGGCGCTGGCGCTGAATCGACTCGGCCTCGCGCCACGCGACGTCACCGTTGCGCACCCAGGTACGGTCGTACTCGTTCATCGGGCTGTCGGGCGCGGGCCGGTAGCGAATCACCAGCCGCGGGTGCGCCTCGACGGGCTCGGCCGACACCTCGATGCCGTGCCACCCGTCTTGCGTCACCAGCTTCGTCTGGGGCCGTGGGAGTGAATCGACGACCGCGCGTTTCGCCTCGAGCGTCTTCTCGAGCATGCCGAAGAAGTCGTCGGCGACGAGCCCCAGGTCCATGCCGGCGAGCTGAAACGTCGCCTGCCACAGCGCCGCTCCCGCGAGCTTCGGCGGCAGTCGTTCGTCACCAAACGCGCGCAGCAGCTTGTGAATCGACTCGGGGCCGTAGCGCTTCACCATGACGTCGATGAAGCCGCGGCCGATGGCGTACTTGAGGTCGTCGTCTCCGTTCTCGGTGAAGTGGTCGAAGTCGATGATGTCGGAGAGCTGCAGCTCGTTGCGGTCGAGCAGGGCCGCGAGCACGACCTGGTCTTCTTCGGGGTGGGTGAGGAAGTGGCCCTCGACCCACGACGCGAGGCCTTCGTCGAGCACGCGCGCCTGCGACCAGCGGCGAAAGCCCTCTTCACCCACGACGCGACGGGCGATGACGTGTGACGTCTCGTGCGCGAGCGTGGCCACGGCCTCTTCGTCTGCGCGCATACGAATGCGGTCTTTGAACGCCGTGCCGACCGTGTTCCGCATCGAACCCGAGAGGTCGACGAGAATGGGCGCTCCACCATCGACGCCGAGCAGCGCCGTCACCTGGGCGTAGGTCTCGTCGGCCTTCTCCGCGAGCTGCAGCGCCGCGGTCGACTCGATGCTCGGGTAGCTGAACTCGTACTGCGTCGTCGTCGTCGTCGCAGGAGCCGACTCGGGTACCTCGGTGAGGTCGGGCTCGCCATCGGAGCCACCACCATCGTCGTCACGGTTCCACCAGAGCACCAGCGCTCCGACGATGGCGCCGAGGGT
>JAEUJR010000944.1 GCA_016793585.1 Archangium sp. | reverse complement strand
GTTGCGGCGCATCGAGCGCTTCGTTCGCGCCGGCGGTCTGCTCTACACGACCGATTGGGCGCTCAAGAACGTGGTCGAGCAGGTCTTCCCCAACACCATCAAGCACAACGGCATGAGCACCGGTGACGAGGTGGTGCCCGTGCTGGTGGACGAGAAGAGCGACAACCTGATGTCGCAGATGCTGCTGCGCAAAGGCACCGAGCCGCAGTGGTGGCTCGAGGGCAGCAGCTACCCGATTCAGGTGCTCGACCAGAAGCGCGTGAAGGTGCTCGCGCACTCCCGAGTGCTCGGTGAGAAGTACGGCTCGAGCCCCATCGTGGTGCGCTTCCCGTACGAAGACGGTGAGGTGATTCACGTGGTGAGCCACTTCGTGCGGCAGATCTCGACGAGGGGGCCGGCGGTGGCTGCGAAGGACGCCAACATCAGCGGGCTCACCGCCGCGCAGCAGAAGGAGTTCGCCGGGACCGCTGCGTCCGCCGCCTCGATCGGCGATGTCGAGTCGAGCTACGCGTTCCAGCGCATGACGGCGAACGTCGTCACCACGAAGCAGAAGAAGAACGAAGAGCTCGACCGCGCGTACAACATGACCTCGGCGAAGCCGGTGGAGTTGCGCGCAAGCCCGACCGCGTCAGCTCCGGCGGTGGGCTCGAACAGAGCGGGCGCGAAGGTGAGAATCCTCGAGCAGCGCGATGGCCAGGCCCGCGTGCGGAACGAGTTCGGCGACGAAGGGTGGGTCGACCAGAAGTCGCTGCTCGCCCGGTGAGGTCTCCGCCGGGCGACGAAGGAGGGCGTGCTCCGAGGTCGTTCGGCGGATCGACAGAAGTCGCTGCCGCCTCGTGATGTCTCGCTGCCCGGCCGGTCAGGTGTCAGCTGAGCGAGGAAGAGCGCGCTCCGAGTTCGGCGGATCGACCAGAAAGCTGGCGATGAGGGCGCGCAAGTTCGGCGACGAGGGCTCTTCGAAGAACGACGCTGTCGCAGCCGGAGGGCCGCATGAGCTCGCCCGCGCTCCGCAGAACCCTCGACTCCCAGTTCGAGCTCAGCGAACGCGGCCGGTGACGCGACCCGAGGCATCGACCGTCACCGCGAGCGGAACGACCGACACGCCGTACTTCTTCGCGAGGTCACGGCGCTGCTTCACGTCGACCTTCACCACGGGCGTGCCCCGCTCATCGAGCTCGCGCGCCAGCGTCTGGCAATCACTGCACAGCGGGTGGGTGAAGAGCACCACCGTGCCCGGCTTTGGTTGCCCGCCGAGCGCGTCGAAGTCGACCTGCTCGATGGCTCCACCCCGTACGCCGCGCACCTTCGCGATGATGCGGTACAGCTCACAGCCGACGCAGAGCCCCGTCGTCGCCGCGAGCGTCGCCAGCACTGCGACGGTCGCTCCCAGCGCGAGGCCCACGGTCGGGAAGCCGGTGAGGAAGGCCAGCGACGCCGTCAGCAGGAAGATGGCGCCGATGATGTTGGCGAAGCGCGGCGCGCGTGAGTCTTCGAGCGGGCCCGCCCCGAACCGCGGCTGCACCACCTCGAAGTAGAAGACGCACGGCAGGCAGTACTTGCGGCCGAAGAGCACCGACACCGCGAGCTGAGCGCCCAGCACGGTCAGAATCGGCCAGGCACCGGTGAGCACAGCGATGGTCGCTCCGAGCGCCACCACCGTCTGGTTGAACCGTGGCGCCCGCGCGTCGACGACGCTGAGGTCCTGGTTGTCGATGCGCTGCAGAGAAAGGGTGCCCGCGTTTGCCATGTCTGCCTCGACGGATGAGATTCCGACATGACAGATAGCATCCGTTGTGACGGAATCGCAACTGTTCGGACGGATGGTGCCGTCCTTCGAAGGGAGACGAGGGTGTCACACATCCGCTCGGGCGGAGCGTGGGTCACTTGAAGCAGGCGTTGAAGCTGGCCTCGGTCTTCACAGCCTCGAGGCACTTCGTCTGCTTCGTGATGGTGGCATCGGTCTCTTTGTCCTTCAGGCAGACGGACTTGAAGAACGCGAGGCCCTCGGCTTCGGGGGCTTTGCCTGAAGCACGCCCGGCCTTGTCGACGGCCTTGATGAACGTGTCGCAGACGGCTGGAGAGGCGGCAAACGAGGGCAGGGCGAAGGCGACGATGACAGCAAGGGTGAAACGTTTCATGGGGCAGCTCCGGAGCGAGGACACTCCAGGACGACTCCTCGGCTCTCACTGTTGCGTCAGCCGTGCACCAGCAGCACCCTCCCAGTTGGAAAGGCGCCACCGCTCACCGCAGGTGGTCGAGGCCGCGCGCCGGGCGCTACTTCGTCTCGGGCTTCTGCTCGAGCCGCTGTGCGCCCTGGCCGTCGTAGATGACCTGAAGCACCGCGCCGAGCACCGTGAAGGAGACGAGCAGGGTCGTGCCCAGGCCGATGCACGCGACGATGCCGATGCTCTGCAGGCCGTAGTGCTGCGCGAAGATGAGCGCCGCGAAGCCGGCGACGGTGGTGAGGGTCGAGGCGGCGACCGCGGCTCCGACGCTGCGCAGGGCGACGAGCGGCGGCGTACCCTCGAGGAACCGGTGCAGCAGGTACAAGCCGTGGCTCACGCCGAAGCCGAGCAGAATCGGCATCATCACCAGGTTCATGAAGTTGAGCCGCTCGCCGATGAGGTTCATCACGCCGAGCATCATCACCAGGCCGACCCCGAGCGGAATCACCGACGCCGCCGCGAGCTTCACCGAGCGGAAGTCGAGGTAGTGCATCATGAGAATCCAGATGGCCGCGAGAATGACGGTGAGCTTCCCGTCCTTGAGCACGATCTCGGCGAGCTTCGCGTAGAGAATCGCGAGGCCCGCGCCTCGGTACTCCTTCCCGCTGACGCCTTTGATGACGCTCGTCTGGTCCGCGAACTTGATCAGGTTCTTGCCGTCCCAGAGATCGATCTTCGGGTAGATGAAGGTCAGGTAGCCGCGGTTCTCGGGCTTCGTCTGCGGCAGGCTGTCGAAGTTCGACGCGTACACCGTCGGCACACCGTCGACGCCGAACGGCTTCTTCTCGAGCACGCGCATGAAGAACGCCGCCTTGTCCTGCATCTCGGGCGGCAGCGCCTTCGGGTCGACCTCTTTGAGCTCTTCACGCCACTCCGCGAGAATCTTCGCGTTCGCTGCGGCCGTCTCGGGAGGCGGCACGAAGCTGTAGATGCTCACGACCTGATCGACGGTCGGGAACTTCTCGCGGTCGACGTTGAACTCGGTCTGCGGGTTCTTCGTCATCGCCAGCCAGATGTCCCTCGCCTCTTCGATGGTCTGCGTCGGCACCGCGATGGGGTCGGAGCTGATCTTGAACCGTGAGCTGATCTCGTCTTGCAGGCGAATGGCCGGCTGGTTCGGCGGCACGAGCGCGCGGGTGTTGTAGTTGAAGCTCATGCCGTACTTGAGCCGCTCGAGAATGGTCAGCTTGTGGTCGTTCGGCGGCACCTCGTCGGTCCACGGAATCGCGAACGCGCTCACGCCGAGCACGATGAGCGTCAGGATGGCCAGCGTCAGCTTCGGCGCGGGAATGCGCGTCGCGCCCGTCATCATCGCGTCGCTCGGCGGCGTCATCTTGCCGATGAGCTTCTCGGGCCAGGTGGGGTTCTTGCGGCCCAGCAGCATCAGAATCGAGGGGCACCACGCGAAGAGGCAGAAGCCCGTGAAGAACGTGGCCACGCCCGAGAGCAGGCCGAACTGCGAGAAGCCGCGGAACTCCGAGACGAGCAGCACGAAGAAGCTGCCGGCGGTGACGACGGCGGCGACGAGCGCGGGCCGCCCGGCGTTGATCAGCGCGTCGAAGATCGCCTGATCGTACGTCTTGCCCATGCCGAGCTCGATGCGCGTGCGGAAGGTGAAGTGCAGGCCGAAGTCGATGCCGAAGCCGAGAATGATGGCGGCGATGATCGACGTGACCATGTTCAGCTCACCGAGCGCGAGCTTGGCGAAGCCCATCGAGTAGATGGTGCCGAGAATGGTGCCCGAGAGCACCAGAACCGTGGGGAACCACTTGCGGAAGAACAGCATCGTGACGATGGCAATGCTGACGAGCGAGAGCAGCGTCACCTCGTCGAGCGACTGTTGAATGGCATAACTGTCGTCGAGGCCAGTCTTGTACGAGCCAGCGAAGCCGAAATAGACGGTCTTCGCGTCGCCCATCGTCTCGTAGTCTTCGACGAGCTCGACGCCCTGGCCCTTCGCGATGTCTCCGAGGAAGCCGTCGGTCTTCTGCTTCGGCGGCGGAATCGCGCTGTACTTCCGGCCCGTGAGGTACTCGACGAACTTCTCGGTCTTCTGCAGATCGGTCGAGTTCCACATCGGTTTGATGAGCATCATCAGCATCTTCTTGTCGTCGCTGATGTAGTAGTCGTCGCGAATGCTCTTCTTGCCGACCGAAGAGTATTTCTGCACGAGGTCGTCCATCTCGAGCTTCACCGGCTCGGTCTTCTTGATCTCGATGAAGAACGGGTTGTTCCGGCGCAGCTGATCTTTGATGTACGCGTTGATGCGCCGCTTGCCCTCGGCGAGATCTTCGGTGCGAATGAACAGCACCATGTTCTCTTGAATGAAGTCGACCGGCACCTTGTAGGTGATGAAGCGAACCCAGGGCGTGCCGTCGGGCTGCTTCGCGGCGAGCAGCTTCGTGTACATCTCGTCCGACAGCTTCTTGAGCGTCGGCACGTCGTCGGCGCGAAGCGCGAGCTGCAGGTAGCCGGCTCCACCGACCATGTCGACGACGCGCCGCACGGCCTTCACCTCGGGCAGGTCCTGCGAGATGAGCGAGAGCTGGTCTGACTCGATGGTGAGCGTCGAGGTCAGGTAGCCGCTGATGACGCCCAGCACGAGCAGCACCGTGAGAACACGGGCGGGGTGCCTGGTGATGAGGCGGGCGTAGGCAGTGGTGGCGCGGGTGATGAAAGCTGACTGGTCATTCATGAGCGGCCGGCACCCTACACGCGGCGCTCACGGGGACACGAAGAATCTCAGCTGCCCGAACATCGGAGCAGGTGCTGGCGCTCAGAAGCCCGACGCGCACTTCGCGCTGAGCTTGAACGCCACGTTCTCGAACGCGCACGCCGCACGCGAGATGCCCCACGACGTGCTCTGGCCCTCGGCGCACATCGGCAGCGCGTTGAGGCAGTTCGTGTAGAGCTCGATCTGCTTCAGGTCGTTCTCGCTGCAGTTCGACAGGTTCGATTCGCAGCTCTGCACCTTCGAGGTGCTCCACGCGTTGCGGCTCGAGTTGCACGGCTTGCCCTTGTCATCGGCGTTCGACTCGGCGGCAGCCACCCGCGAGCACGGCGTTCCACACGACGAGAAGAGACCCACCACCACCGACAGCGTCACCAGGAGTCGAAGCATGGCGGCTTCATAGCAAGTCGCCGCTGTGGAGCGATGACCCCGATCACGGTGTAGAGCGCGGGCCCCACTGCAGGTCGTGCCAGCGGTGGGCTGCCTCCCAACTTCGCGGAATTCGTCCGGTCGAAAGCTGGAAACACGTTGGATCGATGCTTGAAGATGCGTCGTCCCGGACTCGACCCGCAGCACCCTCGGAGATGACATGAATCGCACCCTCGCCCTTCTCTCAGCAGCGGTTGCCCTGGTGGCCGCGCCAGCGTTCGCGCAGCTGGCCAACTCGACCAACCCTGAGTGCCTCGACCCCTCGTGCGGTACCCCGAAGGAAGAGGGCGGCGGCTGCGGCTGTGGCTGCGGCTGCTCGGTGTGGGTGGC
>JAEUJR010000934.1 GCA_016793585.1 Archangium sp. | reverse complement strand
TGCGGTGGGCTGCTGCGGCTGGAGCGTGACGAGGCGACGCTCACCCGCGTGGCGGGCGTGGCCGCCGACGCGTGTGTCTTTTCGCTCGTGCCGGCGCGTGATGGCTCGACGTGGGTCGGCACCTCGGGCCGCCTCTCGACGTTCGATGGCTCGACGCTCACCACGCGCTTCGAGTCGGAGCGTACCGTCGGAGCCGAAGCTCCCGAGTTCAAGGTGGTGCTCGAGCGCGGCGACGACGTGTGGCTGGGCACCTCGCAGGGGTTGTGGCGGCTGCAGTGGCGGGGCCCCGTGCGCGAACGCCTTCGCGACTTCACGCACGACGACGGGTAGCCGGGCGAGCGGGTGACGGCCGTGGAGCCGGCGCCCGATGGCAGTCTGCTCATCGGCACCACCCGCGGCATCGCGAAGCTGGTCGACGGCAAGGTCGAGCGGTTTCTTCGCGCCCAAGACGACCGCCGCGCCATCGTTCGCGACATCGTCACCGAGCCGTCGGGCGAGGTGTGGCTCGCCTCGTACGGAGAGGGGCTGGCCTGGGTGCCGGCCGGCGTGGGCCCGCGCGCGGCGCGATGGTTCGGCACCGGCGAAGGCTTCTGCAGCAACGAGCTCTCACGGCTCATTCCGCTCGACGGCCAGTGGTGGATCAACAGCAACAGCGGCCTGTACCGCGTCTCGCGACAGGCGCTCGAGGCCTTCGTGCGAGGAGAAGCCCCGCTGCGGTGTCAGCAGTTGCTCTCGGGCGAAGGCAACGGCGGCGGCCACCGCGCGGGCGGGCTGCTCTCGTCGGGCGTGCTCGCTTTTCCCACCGTCGAAGGCGTCGCGCTCGTCAGGCCGGCCGAGGTGCCACCACCTCCACCGCCGCCGATGGTCTTCATCGAACGGGCGACGCTGGGCGGTGAGCTCGTGGTCGACGGCACCGAGACGGCCTCGCCCGCGCACCGCGACTTCGAGGTGCGCCTCAGCACGCCGCCCGATGCCTTTCGGGCCGGCCCGCTGCGCGTGTTTCAGACGCTCGAGCGAAACGGCGTCGTCGCGCACGAGACGGTCGGCACCCTCGAGGCGAAGTACGTCGACCTCGACCCCGGCGTGTGGACCTTCGAGGTACGGCCCGAGGGCATGGGCCGTGCGACAGCGCCGGTGGCCAGGCTGCACTTCACCATCGAGCCCCGGCTGTGGGAGCGCACGTCGACGAGGCTGGCGTTGGTGGCGGTGGTGCTGCTGCTCGTGGCCGCCGCGTTCCAGGTGCTGGCGAGCCGAACCCGCGCGCTCGGAGCGGCGCTCGAAGCCCGTGAACGCAGCGCCGCCGCCCAGCGTGAACGCGATGACGTCTACAAGACATTGTTCGACGGCTCGCCCGCGCCGCTGCTCGCGTTTCATCGCGGCGCGCTCGTCAGCCTGAACCCGGCCGCGCTCTCGCTGCTCGAGGCCTCTGTGGCCCCTGCGGCGCTGCCCATCGCCGAGGCCACCGAGGCCGCCCGCTTCGCCCGGTGGCTCGACGAGCCGGCGCCGCACGAGCTCGAGGTCTCGCTGCGCACGGCCACAGGTCAGCTCCGCCTCGTGCGCATGAAGCAGGCGCGCCTGGGCGCCGACGCCTCTCGGGTGGTGGTCGCCGTCATCGACGTGACGGCCGAGCGTGAAGCCGCGCGTGAACGGGAGGCGATGCTGGCCCGCACCACGAACGCGCAGCGGCTCGAGGCGCTGGGACGGCTGGCGGCGGGCGTCGCGCACGACTTCAACAACGTGCTGGCTGCGCTCCAGCTCGAGCTCGAAGAGGTGCGCCGGCTGCCGGGCTCCGAGAGCATCGTCGAAGAGATGCAGGCGGGCCTCGATGCAGGGCGGCGGCTCACGCGGCGCTTCCTCGTCTTCGGGAAAGAGGGCGGCCCGTCTGACGTCATCGCGCTCGACGAAGGCCTGCGGCGCGTGCACCCGATGCTGGTGCGGCTGTTGCTGCCCGACGTGGTGCTCGAGCTGTCGTGCGATGCGGCCGCCGCCACCGTGCAGCTCGGCGCCGGGCACCTCGACCAGCTGTTGCTGAACCTCGTCGTCAACGCGCAGGAGGCCATGGGGGCGCGTGGCACCATCACCGTTCGAACGCGGGTGCTCGAGGCGCCGCCGTCGGGGCACGTGGTGGTGCCGTGTGGCCGCGGGCCCTTCGTCGAGCTCGCGGTGAGTGACACCGGCAAGGGCATGGAGCCGCAGACGCTCTCTCGCGCCTTCGAGCCCTTCTTCACGACGAAGCAGCACGGCAAGGGCACGGGCATGGGCCTCGCGGTGGTGCACGGCATCGCGACGCGGGCGCAGGCGGGCATCGTCGTCAGCACGTCGGGGGCGGGCACCTCGATCTCGCTGCTCTTCCCCCGGCACGACGCGGCGCCGACCGTGCCCGCGGTGGCGGCGCCTGCACGAACGCCGCTCACCGGGCGCGTGCTCATCTGTGAAGACACCGCGCCGCTGCGACGCGCGCTCGTTCGACTCTTCAGCGGAGCGGGCTTCGAGGTCGTCGACGTCGAGAACGGCGCGCTGGGGCTGGAGCAGTTCCGGAAGCAGCCGTTTCAGCTCGTCGTCACCGACCTGGTGATGCCCGAGCTCAACGGCGCCCAGCTGATTCAGGCGATTCGGCGCAGCGGCTCGACGGTGCCCATCATCATCGCCTCGGGCTACCCCACCGACGCCATGGAGCAGCTCGACGATGCCTCGCGCGTGGGCGTGAAGAGCATCGAGAAGCCGTGGGAGACCGACGCGCTGCTCGCCCTCGTACGCAGCCTGCTCAGCGCTTCGTGAGGGCCTCGACGAAGGCGCGGGCGACTTCACGCTGCCCCTTCGCGTTCAGGTGCCCTCCGTCGTCGGTCCACGAGGGGCGCAGACACGGCCACGTCTTGCCGTCGCGCTCGAAGCTGCATGCGTCGGCGCCGGTCGACTCAACGGCAGCGAGGTCGAAGAGGCGCGCGGAGCCGTACGTCTTTCGCAGCAGCTCGTTGAACTGATGACGCTTCACGTTCTCCCTCGCGCCCCACGGCGCCGAGCCCGTCAGCCGCTTCGCGAAGGCCTTGAGGCCGGTCTGCACGACGGTGAGCGGCGCGGTGACGTGAACGAACTCCACCGAGGGAAACTTCGCCTTCAGCGCGTCGTGCTTCGCCTGGTACGCGGCGAACAGCGCGGTGACGTCGGTGTCGGCCCCGAAGTCGACGTAGCAGAGCTTGAGCAGGGCGAGCTCGACGCCCGGCGTCTTCTCGAGCGTGGTGGCGAAGTGGTCGAGCTTGCCCAGCGGGTGCTCGTTCTCGCCGACGAAGAAGTGGGTGAGGCCGGGCGTGAGCGGGGCGCCTGGCGCGAGCTCCCGCACGGGGAGCGTGACGCCTTCTTCCGTCGCGAGCACCTCGAGGCCGGCGAGCAGGTTCATGCCCACCGACTGGTGCGCGAACAGCACCCGCTTCGTCGAGAGCGTCTCGAGCTGCGTCTTGAGCGGTTGAGCCATGGCCGTCGCTTGGGTGACCGCGATGAGCGTGACGAGTGCGCGCGTCATGCCCGCAGCATTCGCCTCGGGCCCGACGCTGACAAGCGAACTCAGCTGCGCGAGTCGTAGCCGAGGTTGGGGCCGAGCCAGCGCTCCACCGCGTCGACGGTCATGCCCTTGCGCTTCGCGTAGTCCTCCACCTGGTCTTTGCCGAGCTTGCCGATGCCGAAGTACCGCGCCTCGGGGTGGTTGAAGTACCAGCCCGACACGCTGCTCGCCGGCAGCATCGCCATCGACTCGGTGAGCGAGACGCCGGTCGCCTTCGTCGCTTCGAGCAACGAGAACAGTGCAGGCTTCTCGGTGTGGTCGGGGCACGCAGGGTAGCCGGGCGCCGGGCGAATGCCGCGGTAGCGCTCCCGAATGAGCTCGTCGGTCGTCAGCTTCTCGCCCTTGCCGAAGCCGCACCACTCACGCGCGCGCTTGTGCATCAGCTCGGCGAGGCCCTCGGCGAGCCGGTCTCCGAGCGCCTGCACCATGATGGCGGAGTAGTCGTCGAGCTTCGCCTTGAACTCGTTCGCGAACGTCTCGACGCCCGGGCCCGAGGTGACGACGAAGCCGCCCATGGCGTCGACGCGGCCCGAGTCTTTCGGGGCCACGAAGTCGGCGAGCGACAGGTTCTGCTCGTTCTGCTGCTTCTCGGCCTGCTGGCGCAGCATCGAGAACTTCGAGACGACCTTTGCCCGCGAGGCGTCGGCGTAGATCTCGACGTCATCACCCACCGCGTTGCACGGCCAGAAGCCGACGATGGCCTTCGGCGTGAAGCGCTTCTCCTGGGCAATCTGCGCGAGCAGCTTCTTGGCGTCGGCGAACAGCTTGCGGGCTTCACCGCCCACCACCGCGTCTTCGAGAATGCGGGGGAACGCGCCGTGCAGCTCCCACGCCGAGAAGAACGGGCCCCAGTCGATGAAGGGCACGATGTCTTCCACCGGCACGTCGAAGCTGCGGGTGCCGAAGAACTCCGGGGTCGCCAGCTCGGCCTTCGCCCAGTCACAGGTGAACCGGCGTTTGCGGGCCTCTTCGATGGGCAACAGCTTTCGGGTGTTCTGCCGCTCGGCGAAGTCGACGCGCAGCGCCTCCTGCTTGGCGTTCGTCTCGGCGAGGAACTTCGGCTTCTGCTCGGGCGAGAGCAGCGCGCTCACCACGTTCACCACGCGCGAGGCGTCGAGCACGTGGGCCACGCCGTGTTGGTACTCGGGCGCCACCTTCACGGCCGTGTGCGCCGGAGACGTCGTCGCGCCGCCGATGAGCAACGGCACCGTGAAGCCCTGCCGCGTCATCTCCTTCGCGACGTGCACCATCTCGTCGAGCGAGGGCGTGATGAGGCCCGAGAGCCCGATGACGTCAGCGCCCTGCTCCTTCGCGGTGGCGAGAATCTTCTCGGCCGACACCATCACGCCGAGGTCGGTCACCTCGTAGTTGTTGCAGGCGAGCACCACGCCGACGATGTTCTTGCCGATGTCGTGCACGTCGCCCTTCACCGTGGCGAGCAGCACCTTGCCCTGCGCGCGGCCGGCGCCACCCTTCGCGATGGCCTGCCGCTTCTCCTCCTCCATGAAGGGGGTGAGCCACGCGACCGCGCGCTTCATCACGCGAGCCGACTTCACCACCTGCGGGAGGAACATCTTGCCGGCGCCGAAGAGGTCACCGACGACGCGCATGCCGTCCATCAGCGGGCCTTCGATGACGTCGAGCGGGCGGGGCAGCTGCTTGCGCGCCTCTTCGGTGTCGGCGTCGATGAAGGCGTCGATGCCCTTCACCAGCGCGTGCTTGAGGCGCTCGGTCACGCTCTGCTGCCGCCACGCGAGGTCTTCTTTCACCTCGCCCTTCGACGCGCCGCCCTGTTCGGCTTTGAGCGACTCGGCCTTCTGGATGAGCCGCTCGGTCGCGTCGGGCCGGCGGTTGAGCAGCACGTCTTCGATGCGCTCGAGCAGGTCGGGCGGAATCTCGGCGTACACGCCCAGCATGCCGGCGTTGACGATGGCCATGTCCATGCCGGCCTTCACCGCGTGGTACAGAAACGCCGTGTGCATCGCCTCGCGCACGGGGTTGTTGCCGCGGAACGAGAACGACACGTTCGACACGCCGCCCGAAACCTTCGCGCCCGGCAGCGTCTTCTTGATGATGCGCGTCGCCTCGAAGAAGTCGACGGCGTAGTTGTTGTGCTCCTCGATGCCCGTCGCCACCGTGAGAATGTTCGGGTCGAAGATGATGTCTTCGGGCGGGAAGCCGGCCTTCTCGACGAGCAGGTGGTACGCGCGGGTGCAGATGCGCACCTTCTCGTCGCGGCTCGCGGCCTGACCCTGCTCGTCGAACGCCATCACCACCGCCGCCGCGCCGTAGCGCCGCAGCAGCTTCGCCCGCCGGAGGAACTCGGCCTCACCGTCTTTGAGCGAGATGGAGTTGACGATGCCCTTGCCCTGCAGACAGCGCAGGCCGGCCTCGAGCACGCTCCACTTCGAGGAGTCGATCATCACCGGCACGCGGGAGATCTCGGGCTCCGACGCCATGAGGTTGAGGAACTTCGTCATCGTCGCTTCGGAGTCGATGAGGCCTTCGTCGACGTTCACGTCGATGACGTTGGCGCCGCTCTCGACCTGCTGCCGCGCGATGGCGATGCACGTGTTCCAGTC
>JAEUJR010000923.1 GCA_016793585.1 Archangium sp. | reverse complement strand
TACCTCGAGCGCCTCATCGACTCGAGCGTCGACGCCATCATCGCCGCCGACATGAAGGGCAACGTCACGCTCTTCAACAAGGCCGCCGAACACGTCACCGGCTACAAGGCCGAAGAGGTCGTCGGGAAGCTGCACGTGACGAAGCTGTACCCCGAGGGCATCGCGCGCGACGTGATGGCGCGGCTGCGCTCGGGCGAACACGGCGGGCCCGGCCGGCTCACCACCTCGCGCTATGAGATCATCAGCAACACGGGCGAAGCGATTCCCGTGAACATGACCGCGAGCATCATTCACGACGGCACCAACGAGGTGGGCACCGTGGGCCTCTTCATCGACCTGCGTGACCGGCTGAACCTCGAGCGCAAGCTCACCGACGTCGAGGCCCGCCTGCTCGAGAGCGAGAAGAACGCCGTCATCGTCGCGCTCGCCGGCACCACGGCGCACGAGCTGAACCAGCCCCTCACCTCGGTCACCGGCTACGCCGAGCTGCTCAAGCGCAAGCTCAAGGGCGACGACCCGGCGAACCGCTACGTCGACATCATCTACCGGGAGGCCGAGCGCATGGCCGAGATCGTCCGCAAGATCGGGAAGATCACCCGCTACGAGACCACCAACTACGTCGGCAACGCGCAGATCGTCGACCTCGACAAGGCGTCTTCTCATGAAGAGTGAGACCTCGCAGGTGCGGCCTTTCGAGAGTTCTGGCCCCGCGGCCGACGCGTTTCAGGCGTTCTTCGACATGGTCGACGCGCCCGCGGCGCTCTGCGACCTCACGCTCGTGGTGCTGACGGCGAACTCGCCCTTCGAGGTGCTCGCCGGCCAGAAGTCGCTCGTGGGCCGCCCGCTCGCGGAGTGTCTGGGCACCGCGCCCATCGCTGCGCCCGAAGAAGAGCGCCCCGTCGACCTCGACGTCGTCTTGAAGACGGGCCAGCACGTGACGTTGACGGTGAGCCGGCGCGGCCAGACGGTGGCGGTGGTGGCGCGGCGGCTTTCGCCGATGCTCGATTCGCTCGCGGCGGCTGGCCGGGCGCTCATCGAACAGGCGCGCGTCGAGTCGCAGCTGCTCGAGATCGGCAGAAACGTCGCGGGCTCCACGGGAGAAGAAGAGCTGGTCGCGACGGTCGCGCGCGGCGTGAAGGGGCTCTTCCCCGGCCGCACCTTCGTGGTGCGCATCGTCGACCCCCGCACCTGCGCGCTCACCTCGCTCTACGCCGAGGGCCGCCTGCGCGATGGCTCCCGCGACGTCTTCCACCTTCGGCGCTCGATGGTCGAGAAGACGCACCTCGAGACCGGGCACCTGCCGAAAGACAAGGTGGTGGTGACGACCGCAGAGCTGCCGCTGGTCTTCACGGGGAGCGTGCGGGGCATCGCCGCGCCGCTGGTGGCGTCGGGCCAGCTCGTGGGCGCCATCAACGTCGAGTACCCGCCCGGCCTCACCGCCGACATCGTCGCCGACGAACGCATTCTGATTCAGCTGGCCAACCAGGTCGCCGTCGCCGTGCGCAACGCGAAGCTCATCGACGAGCTCACCTTCGTGCGCAAGTACCTCGAGGAGCTCATCGAGAACGGCAACGCGCTCATCGTGGTGACGAACCGCGAGGGCAAGGTCGTCGTCTTCAACCGCGCGCTC
>JAEUJR010000906.1 GCA_016793585.1 Archangium sp. | reverse complement strand
AGGCGGACTCAAAATCCGCTGCGGCTGACCCCGCGTCCCGGTTCGAGTCCGGGGAAGGCCACTGCTCGACTCCCGCTCACCCCTTCGGGGGGACCAGCGTGTTCAGCCAGGTCATCAGGTCGCGGGTGATGTCGTCGCGGTTGGTCTCGTTGAGCAGCTCGTGCCGGGCGCCTTCGTAGACGGTGAGCTCCACTTTCGTCAGACCTGCAGCCTGGAGCGCGGCCGTCAGCTGACGGGCTCCCTTCGCGCGTTCGTTGGCGGGATCTTCGCCACCCGAGATGACACGCACGGGCAACGACTTCGGGAGCGCGGCCTGACGATCGGTGCGTGAGATCTCGGCGAGCAGATCGAGCAGCTCGACCCAGAGCGAGGTCGTCGCGTCGAACCCGCAGAGTGGATCGGCGACGTACTTGTCGACCTCGGCGCGATCCCGGCTGAGCCACTCGAACTTCGTGGGCCCCAGCTTCGCGAACGGCTTGTTGAAGGCGTCGAACGAGAGCCCGCGCAGAATGGAGCTCTTCCCGAGCGCCCCGAGGCGCAGGCGTTCGATGCGCGCGACATAGCGGCCCGCCGAAGCGAGCGCGCTGGGCTTGCCAGCCGAAGCGGAGAGCACCACGCCAGTCAGCTCGTTCGCGTGCCGCAGCATCAGCTCTTGCGACAGGTACGATCCCATCGAGTGGCCGAAGAGCACGAAGGGCAGGTTGGGGTGCTCGTTCTTCTCGAAGCGCATCAACTCGGCGAGATCGTCGACGACCCGGTGAATGCCTCCCTTGCCGAAGAAGCCGAGCTCGTCGGGGGTGACGGCGGTCTTCCCGTGCCCGCGGTGATCGTCGGCGAAGACGACGAAGCCCTCGGCGGCGAACTGCTCGGCGACGCGCAGGTAGCGTTGGGAGTGTTCTCCGAGGCCGTGAGCGATGTGAATGATGCCGCGCAGCGCGCCTTCCGGGAGCACCTTGCGCACGAAGAGGGCTTTGCCGTCGCTTGCCTGATGCCAGAACTCGGTCGTCTTCATGGGGGGCACCCTAGCGTTCCGCCTGGGCGATCGCTGTTCTTGCGGTATCGGTCGGAAGAAAGAGTCGGCGCGGACGTGACGCGAAGGGAATGAAGCCGTGGGCTTCGTAGAAGCGCTTCCCCTCCTCGTCCTTTGCTTCAACCACGATGGCCCAGGTGCCGGCGATAGCGGTCGCCTGGACGACGCGTTTGATGGCATCGGCCAGCAGAAGCCCGCCGACACCCGTTCCTCTTTCGGTCTCTGACCGAGCCAACCGACCGATCATTGCCGTTGGGATCGCCTCGTAGCGGGGCAGCCTCTTCGCCAGAGCAGGTGGAAGCGTGTCGAGGCTGACCGAGAACATGCTGAGGCTGTAGAAGCCAACCAGTTCATCTCCGCGGAGAGCAACGAACACCTGCGCGACGTTGCGGCGCTGATCCTGTCCTGCCCGATTCTGAAACCAGTCATCCAGGGGGGCGTTTCCGCACGAGAACCGTTTGCGATCATGCTGGGGAGTCAGAACCTCGAAGCGAATCTTGGAACTCACCCAGTTTGCTTCCGGTGTGCGCGAAGGGCAGCGAGCAGGCGAGGCTTCGGCTTTGGGGGCCTGCTGATTGCCTCGAGGAAGATCTCGCGGTCGGCGTCCATCAGCTTCATTCGATCGTGTTCGTCGAGGACGCGCTTCGCCCCTTCGTAGGCCAGATCTCCAGCCGCCATTCCCGAGACTGCTGATGCTTGCTCGATGAGCTTTCGAACTGACGCTGAAACGCGCAACTCCATTCGCTCGGACTTGCGCTCGGATGACCGTCGCGGAGCTGACAACCTGGGAACTGACATACGCTGAAGCGTACGGCAATCAGCCGTACACCGAAAGGACCCACGTGCCTCTCTATCTCGTCCGCTGGCCCGGACTTCGGGTTTCGCTGATCCGCGCACGAACCGAGAGCGAGCTCATGAGCGCAATCGACGAGGTGGACTTTCCGCGCAACTGCACATGGAGGCGCTATTCCGGGCCGCTTTGGGTCGACTTCGAGTTCCCTGCGGGCTTCGACGTCGAGGGAATTGGCCCTTCGAGCCTTCGACCCGAGCAGGTCTCGCCAAAGCTGTTTCCTGGCGCCTTGAAGGGGCGTTTGAGCCCGACAATTCCCCTCGAGCCGTTGGACGGCGAAGAGATGATCAGTGCCCTGATGACTCAGGGGCTCCCCACGATTGGAGGACTGTTTCGTCGCGCCAGCCGTCCGACCAAAGGCGAACTCCTGACTGCTGTGGCCCGCGAGATCTCCAATCACGAGTTTCAGACGAACGTGCAAGGCGCGACCTTCGACGAGTCTGGCCAACTGCTTCGAACCGAAGTCCGCTGGTATGCATGGGCCGGCAAGCGCTTCGTTCGGACCAGTCAGAGCCTCTTCGACGAATTCACACTCGGGACCCGTTCTCTGCGAGGTCGTAGGATGAAGGCTCGATTTGCCTCGGTCGAGTTCACGTTTTCCGGGAAGCGAAGAATCCACTCGGTCAAGCTGAAGTCCTCGTTTCAGTTCAATCTTGCGCCGAACGGGATGATCGTTCGCGCCCATGAAGCGACGGTCTTTGGGGAGGAGGCGGACCCGAACTCTCCGTTCGTTCGGCGGAGAAATGGGATCGTCCGGTGGGCGCTTTCTCTCGGCCACCGCAGGGCGCTCGAGGCCGCGGTCGGGAGGCCCATTCAGGTTGCAAAACGGAGAGTCTGAATTGGCCGTGTTTGGAGTACGCGAGCGCCATGACGCCCTCTGAAGGAATCACCACGATCGTCGGGCGCGCTTCGCGGGCTGGTGCGACCGCGGTGATCGAAGCGCACCTCGCGGTGCTCAAGGGCAAGCCGCTGCGCGCCGCGATCTCCGAGGCGTTGCAGAAGCACTCCAAGCTCGGAGGCAACGACCGCCGCTTCGTCGCCTTCGCCGTGCGTGAACTCTCGCGCCACCAACGCCTGCTCGATCTCGCCGCGAAGGCTCGTGGCCGGGCGCCGTCGTCGTTCAACCTGAAGGGCGACGAAGCGATCTTCCGCTACGCGCTCTGGCGCAAGGTGCTCACCGGAGCCACCGTCGAGCGCACCATGGTCGAGGTCGCGCTGCCGGGCCCCGTTCGCCCCCGCTCGATCCCCGACGCCGTCATCAAGGACGAGCTCGCGAAAGACGTGACGCTCGAGTTCAGCAGCGACCCGCTCGACCGCGCAGCGACGCAGCACTCGTTTCCGAACTGGCTGGCGAAGGCGATCGCCGACGTCGCGCCGCCGAACGAGCTCGACGCGATCTTGAGCGCGCTGAACCGCGAGCCGTTCCTCACCATGCGCGTCAGGCCCAATGGAAGCCGCGACGAGCTGCTGCCGATGCTGATCGATCACCGTTACCCGGTGAAGGCGTGCGTGGAGCTGCCCGATGCGATCGTGGCGACCGACGAGGGCAGGGCGATCTTCGAGTCGCGGTGGATGAAGGAGGGCCGCCTGCAGGTGATGGATCTCGGCAGCCAGCTGCTCGCCGATCTCTGCAAGGCGAAGCCAGGCCAGACCATCGTCGACTACTGCGCAGGCGCCGGCGGCAAGTCGATCTTCCTCGCCGACGCGGTGGGCCCGACGGGCCGCGTGTACGCGTTCGACAACTCGGCGAAGCGCCTGGCCGAGGCGAAGTCTCGCTGTGGTGAGCTGAAGCTGCGGCACGTCAGCTTCCCCATCGAGCCGCGCCTCGATCTCGCCGACATCGTGCTCATCGACGCCCCCTGCAGCGGAACGGGAACGCTCGCGCGCGAACCCGATCAGAAGTGGAAGCTCTCGAAGGACAAGGTGGCCGAGTTGCAGAAGACGCAGCTCGAGATTCTCGAGAAGGTGGCTCCGAAGCTGAAGGCGGGTGGGGTGATCGTGTACGGCACCTGTAGCGTGCTGCGCGACGAAGACGAGACGGTGGTCGAGCGGTTCCTCGCGAAGCACCCCGCGTTCAGCCTCGACGGAGCTGCGCTGCGGGTCTGGCCCCATCGCCTCGAAGGGGGCGGCTTCTTCGGTGCCCGACTCCTGAAGCGGTGATACCGTTTCGCCACCTATGCCGCCTCCGAGCAACAACGACGCCGTGCTCAAGCAGATTCAGCTCGCGTGGGACGAAGCCCAGGCCCAACTGCGCGCGTTGCGGGAGCAGGTCGATCACCTGAACCAGATCGCGCAGGCCAAGGTGTCGTCGAACATGCTCGAGCGCGACATGGACCGCGCCTATCGCGATCTCGGCGAGGCCGTCTGGGCCGAGGTCTCGAAGGGCCGCCTGCAGCTTGGCAATAACCTGTCGACCGTGCGCAAAGCGCTCGAGGTCGTCACCGGCAAGATCCAGGCGCAGAACGCGTCGATCAACGACCTGCTCGCCGAAGGCGCCGAAATCGCCAAGCGGCTTCAGGAAAAAATGACCGCCGCGTCGAAGGGAGTGGCGCCGCAAAACAAAAGGCGATAAACGACGCGCCGTCTTCGGGCTTCGGCCCAGACACCAAGTGAATACGGGGTCATAGCTCAGCTGGGAGAGCGCCTGAATGGCATTCAGGAGGTCCACGGTTCGATCCCGTGTGGCTCCACACAGTCCTCAAAGGGGCTTCGGTTCATCGCCGAAGCCCCTTTTCTTTTGCCGCTCCCCATGGGCGCCCGAAAACACGAAGGGCGTTCGCTCCGTGGTGGAACGAACGCCCTCGGCCCAGCACGAACTGAAGTTGGTTACTTCTTCTTCACTTCGAGCAGCTCGACCTCGAACTGGAGGACGGAGTTCGGCGGAATCGACGGCGGAGCGCCACGCTCGCCGTACGCGATGTCAGGCGGGCAGATCAGCTTCGCCTTGCCGCCCGGCTTCATCATGCCGACGCCCTCAGTCCAGCACTTGATGACGCCGTTGAGGGGGAACTCGGTCGGCTGGTTGCGCGCGTACGAGGAGTCGAACTCCTTGCCGTCGAGCAGCGTGCCCCGGTAGTGCACCTTCACCGTGTCTTCCGGCTTCGGGCTGTCGCCCTTGCCAGCCGCGGTCGAGATGAAGATGAGACCCGACGCCGTCTTCTTGGCGCCCTTCTCCTTCATGAACTTCGCGAGCTGCTTCTCGGCCTCGACCTTCGCCTTGGCGTTGCGCTCGGCGGCCTTCGCCTGGAGCAGCTGATCGACCTTCGGGCCGTACTCTTCGAGCTTCACCGCGAGCTCTTTGCCCTGCGACGCGTCCATCACGCCCTTGAGCACTTCGTTGAGCTCGGCCTCAGACAGCTCGGCCGAAGCGATCGGCGTGCGCTGCGCGAGGAAGGTGCCCAGCACGTAGGCCACCTTGTTCACGTCGTCAGGCGAGAGGGGAGGAGGCGGGGGCGGCTTCGGCGGCTCGGCCGGGTTCACCGGCGGCACGACGGGCGTGTTGGCGACAGGCGCCGTTCCACCCGAGCCCGTGCCGTCCTTCTTCTCGCTGGGGCAACCCGTGAGGGCGAACGCCACCACGATCATCGACGACAGAATGCGCGACTTCACTGGGCACCTCCCGGCGCCGGGGCAGGAACAGGAGCAGGAGCCGGCGGAGGCGCCTTCTGCACCTCGATCAGCTCGACCTCGAACGTGAGCGTCGCGTTCGGGGGAATCGACGGACGACCCATTTCGCCGTACGCGATCTCAGGCGGGCAGATCAGCTTGGCCTTGCCGCCCGTCTTCATCTTCGCGACGCCTTCCGTCCAGCACTTGATCACGCCGCCGAGCGGGAACGTCGCCGGCTCGTTGCGCTTGTATGAGCTGTCGAACTCGGTGCCGTCGATGAGCGTGCCGCGGTAGTGCACCTTCACCGTGTCGGCGGCGGAGGGCTGATCGCCCGAGCCAGCGGCCGTCTCGATGTAGATGAGGCCCGTGGGCGTCTTGGTGGCGCCCTTCTCGGCGGCCATCTTGGTCGCGTACTCGGCGCCCTTCACCTTCTCCTTCGCGCCGCGCTCTTCCTGACGCTGGCGGAGGAACTGGCCAACCTTCGCGTCGAACTCCTGCGCGTTGATGGCCAACGGCTTCTTGAGCGCCGCGTCGAGGAAGCCCTTCTTGAGCTCGCCGAGCTCGGTCTCCGACAGGCCGGCCATGCCGACCGGGGTGTTCTTCGCGATGAGAACGCCGAACGTGTACAGCACCTTGTTCAGCTCCTCACCGGTGGGAACGGCAGGGGGCTTCGGCGCCTCGGGCGCTTTGCCGGCCTGCGCGAGTGCCACGCTCGAAGCGAGGCACAGCGACAGCACGAGTTTCTTCACTTGGCTCTCCATGAGCAGACTGCGTTGAACGACGGGGGTTGAACTCACGACTTGAAGATCGCCATCACGTCCTTGAGGAGCGTGAGCGACTCGGCGCGCGGCCGCTGGAAGGCGTTGCGACCCATGATCGAGCCGAAGCCGCCACCTTCGCGAATGCCACGAATCTCTTCGAGCAGCGCCGGCGTGTCTTTCGCTTCGCCGCCCGAGAAGATGACGATGCGCTTGCCGTTGAAGGCGCTCTGCACCACGTGGCGCACGCGGTCGGCCATCGTCTTGGTGGGAATCGCGTACTTCTCGAACACCTTCTTGGCCTCGGCCTGCTCGAGGAAGTCCTTCGGCGGCTTCACCTTGATGATGTGCGCGCCGAGCTGCGCCGAGATCTGCGCCGCGTAGCCGATCACGTCGACCGCGGTCTCGCCGTCCTTCGACATGTTGCCGCGCGGGTAGGCCCAGAGCACGGTCGGCAGGCCTGCGTCCTTCGCCTCGAGAATGAGGTCTCGCAGATCCTGGTACTGCTGATTGCGCAGGCTCGAGCCGGGATAAATCGTGTACCCGATCGCCGCGCAGCCGAGTCGCACGGCGTCGCGCACCGAGCCGGTGAGCGCCGACATCGGGTCGACCTTCGCCAGCGTGTCGGAGTTGTTCAGCTTGAGGATGAGGGGAATCTCGCCCTTGAGCTTGCCGGCGACGGCCTCGAGGAAGCCCAGCGGCGCCGCGTACGCGTTGCAGCCCGAGTCGATGGCCAGCTGTGCGTGGTAGTCGGGGTCGTAGCCGGCAGGGTTCGGCTGAAAGCTGCGAACGGGGCCATGCTCGAAGCCCTGATCGACCGGCAGAATCACCATGTTGCCGGTGCCAGCGAGGGTGCCCGTGTTCAGCAGGCGCGCGAGGTTCGTCAGCACGCCAGGAGAATCAGACGGGTACCACGAGAGGATCTGCTTGACGCGATCGGTGTAGGCCATGAAGCGGTCTCCGGTTGAGAGAGGACCGCGCCCCCATAGCCCACCGCCCAGGGAGCGTCATTTCAATTGGGTGCCTTCGCGTCGACCTTGAGCGGGAACGTGCCGAGCGGGTTTCCGCCAATGCGCACCAGCACCTGAAACTCGCCGCCCGTGCGAACACCCGTTGGCTCCCAGTCGACAGTCCAGTCGGTCTCGTCGTTCTTGAAAGTGAGCTGGCCCGACGCATCCATCACGGTGTCTCCGCGCGGGTCGAGCACCATCACCTCGATCGAGGTGCTCTTCTTGTCGGGCGCCTTCACGCGCACGACGGTCGAGAACTTCTCGGTCATGAGGGGCGCGCCCGCGGCCGTCACCGCGGCGTACGGCGCGCTCGGCTTCGAGCCGGTTGGTGTGCGCACGAAGCCCTTGCCGTGTTGCACGCTCACGATCGTGTAGACGGCTGCGCCCGAGGTCGTGGTGGGCGTGTCGCTGACCTGTTTCTGCTCGACCTTCTTCATGCCTTCGCCCGTGGGAATGGTGTTGAAGGCGGGCAGGCCGAGATCGATCTTCGGGGCGCTCTGCTTCATCGAGCCCTTGAGCTTCGGGTCCTTCTTCTCTTCGGCGTGAGCGACGATCGCCAACGACAGGCCTGCGAGCAGGAGCATTCGTGACATGGCGGGCACTGTACTCCTCCAACGACGCTTCAATTCAAAGGCCGTGTGCGGTAGGTCGCGCGCGGTCCGTGCGAGCGCTCGTCGTCAGCCTGATTCTCGGAGGTTCCATCTCGGCCGTCGCCGCTCCGATGACGTTGCCTGAGTTGATCGAACGCGCCCGCAAGAACGATCACCGCGTGAAGGAGTCGCAGGCCCAGCTGCAGTGGTTTCGCGCGAAGTACGAAGAGGCGCGGTGGGCCTGGTTTCCCCGTGTGGAGTCGTACGTCGCGGTCGCCGGCCCCACGCCTGAAGCGCGCAACGACGGCATCGGTGGCCCGCCAACGACGAAGTCGACGCTCATGTACGATCTCGACTTCGGTCAGGTCGGCGTGCAGTTCCGCGCGGGCGCCGAGGCGTTGCTGCCGATCTACACGTTCGGAAAGCTCGACGCCCTCGAGGCCGCTGGCGCCAAGGGCGTCGAAGCGGGTGAAGCGCTCTCGTCTCGCGCTGCCGACGAAGCCGAGCTTCAGGTCTCGCAGGCCTACTGGGGGCTGACCCTCGCGCGCGCTGGCGTGCACGTGATCGACGACACCATGACGCGGCTCGAGGACGCGAAGGAGACGCTCGAGCGGCTTCGCAAGGTCGACAGCCCGCAGGTCTCGCAGATGGATCTATACAAGCTCGATTTCTATCGCCAGCAGGCCGAGGTGCAGCGGCACGCGGCGATGCAAGGTGAGGAGTTCGCGCTCTCGGCGATTCGGCTGCTGGTGGCGGCCACGCCCGACGAAGTGATCGAGGTGAAGACCGAGAACCTGCCCGACCCCCACGGTCAGCTGGAGCCCGCCGACAAGCTGCTCGAGCAGGCCCTCACCCATCGGCCCGAGCTTCGCGCCGTCGAAGCGGGCGTCGCGGCCCGCGAACAGGAAGTGCTGATTCGCGAGCGCATGTACTACCCGGACTTCGGCATCGCCGGCTTCGCGCGCTGGGTGTGGACGACGAGCGCCACCCGGCAGCGTTCTCCGTTTGCGTACGACCCCTACAACGATCTGTCGGCGGGCATCGCCCTCGTGTCGCGATACACCTGGGACTTTCCGCAGAAGAGCGCGCTGCTCGACGCGGCGCGGGCCGAGCTCGACAAGATGAAGGCCCAGCGCGATCTGATCAAAGCCGGCGTTCGACTCGAGCTCGAGAAGGCGCACGGCGAGACACGCGGAGCGCTGGTTCGGGTCGAGAAGCAGACCCAGGCCGAGAAGTCGGCACGGCGGTGGGCGACGGCGGCGTTCGCGGCGTTCGATCTCGGCACCGGAGACACCCGCGATCTCGTCGAGTCGTTCACCGCCCTGGCGAGCGCGAGCGCGTCTCGTGCCCAGGCCCTTCACGACGTGCAGGTTGGCCTCAAGTCGTTGTCGCGGTCGGTCGGTCAGCCGGTGCTGTTGCAGATTCCCTACGACGTGACGCCCATCGCGCCGCCCGTCTCCGACGCGCTCAAGCCACGCTGACGTCGATCAGCCCGGCTTTGAATGGCAACTCGTCGATCGAGTCGAAGGCGTGTAAGTCACGCCCGCACCAACTCTGGAGGACCGCCTCGTGCTGACCATTCTTGCGACCACGCTTCTCGCCGCGACCGGCCCCCTTGGCGTCGTGAAGGCTGCCGACACCGACGTGCAGGCCGTGCTGCAGAAGGACGCGACGATCGAGAAGCTCGCGACCGTGGCCGACAGGTACATCGACTTCGTCGAGCTGGCGAAACGCGCGCTCGGCAAGAAGGAGTGGGACAAGCTCGACAAGAAGAAGCAGGA
>JAEUJR010001007.1 GCA_016793585.1 Archangium sp. | reverse complement strand
GGCCGAGTGTGGACGTGGGTCGCAGGCGGAATCGCAGTCGCCGGAGCGGGCGCTGGTGTCGGGCTGGGTGCCGTCGCGGCCGGCAAGGCCAACGAATACAACACCGTCACGCACACGCCGGCTGACGCAGCACAGCTCCGCAGCGACGCGACCTCGATGGCCACGGCCGCGAACATCTCGTACGCCGTCGCCGGAGCCGCGGCCGTCACCGCCATCATCTTGTTCGTGGTGGAGAAGTGAGAACCCCCATGGCCCTTCGAGTCGCTGCCCTCGTTCTCGTTCTGCTGTCGGGCTGTTTCCCCACCTTCATCGGCGCGCACTGCGACTCCGACGCTGACTGCGTGCCGGCTGAGGCGTGTGTCGACAATCACTGCTCCACGCGCCCAGCGACTGGCGGCGGGTCGGCTGGAGGCTCGGCGGCCGGCGGTGGTGCTGGTGGCGCCGCGAGCGCGGGTGGCAACGCAGGCGGAACCTCGATGGCGGGTGGCATGGCCGTCGGCGGAGGTTCGACTGCGGGTGGGTCGGGTGGTGGGGTCGCAGGCGGCACGGCGGGCGGAGACACGGCAGGTGGCTCGGCGACAGGTGGCTCGGCAGCAGGTGGCTCGGCAGCAGGTGGCTCGGCAGCAGGTGGCTCGGCGGCAGGTGGCTCGGCAGCAGGTGGCTCGGCGGCGGGCGGCTCGGCAGCAGGTGGCTCGGCGGCGGGCGGCTTCGCGGCGGGTGGCTCAGCGGCAGGTGGCTCGGCGGCGGGCGGCTCGGCTGGTGGTGCGGTCGACACGACGCCTCCGAGCCTCATCACCAGTGTTCCGACGAACGGCGCGATGGGTGTCGGGTTGATGACCCGGGTGGTGCTGACGTTCTCGGAGGCGATGAACCAGAGCTCGCTCACGGTCGCGGCCTCGCCGACCCTGAACCTCGGCATGGCCTCGTGGGACGCTGGTGGCCGCACGGTCTCGTATCTGATGCCTGCGAGCGCCTGGCTGTCCGACACAGGCTACTCGCTCACCATCGACGGCGCCGATCTCGCCAACAACCTGCTCCCGACGACCACGGTCACCTTCCGAACGCTGCTCGTCGACACGACACCGCCAACGGTGTTCCGCACGGTGCCGTTGCCCGACGCTGGTGACGTCGACGTGATGACGAACCCGAGCATCACCTTCTCCGAGCCAGTGCAGACCTCGGGCGCGACGTTCACGACGACGCCCGACGCCGGCTGCATGCCGACGCTCGACCCGACGAACACGCGGCTCAGCTGCAACAACCCGCTGCCGCTCGCCCCGCTCACTGACTACCAGCTCGTCGTTCCCACCACGGTGCGCGACGTCGCCGGAAACGCGCTCGCCCAGCCGTTCACCTTGCGGTTCCGCACGGCGATCGTGCCCGACACCACGCGCCCGACCATCGTCTCGGTGACACCGGCCGACATGGCCACGGGTGCTCGCCCAGCCGAACCGATGGTGGTGACGTTCTCGGAGCCGATGGATCCTGCAGCCACCCAGTCGGCGTTCGCCGTTAGCCAGCCGGCGGGCGTCACGGTCACGTACTCGTGGTCGACCGATGGCCGAACGATGACCGCGACGCCCGCAGCCGCGTTCACCTACGGGCAGGTCGTGCGCTGGCAGATCAACACCAACGCAGCCGACCTCGCCGGCAACCGGCTGCCCTCGCTTCAGTCGTTCGCATACACGGTGCGGCGGTCGTTCACGGTGAGCCTCACGCCGATCGCATACGGAGGCACCGACACGAGCAGCCCCACAGGTCTGTTCGTCGGCGACAACTTCGCCAACCAAGCGCAGATGGGGTTCCTCGCGTACCAATTGCCGACCGCCCTGGAGATTCTGTCGGGCACCTTCACGGCCACGCAGACCCCCGCAAACGGCGCTCCGTTCTCTGATGGAACGATGTCGCTCAACATCGTCGTCGAGGGCATTCCGTACACGAGCCCCCTCGACAGCAGTGAGGTGAACGCGTCGCCGTTCTGCGTCTCGTCGCCTGCACAATGTGTCACGAACTGCAACTTCTCGATCCCGTTCTCCACGAACACGACGACCACCACCAACACCATTCCCGCGAGCAGCGCGGCGTTCACGCGACTGCTGAACGCGGGGCTTGCTCAGACTGGCAGCACGTTCGCGATTCGCCTTCGCCGTAGGTACCCGTCGCCGACCTGCAGCATCTTCGGCTCCGATAACGACAACGTCGGTGACTACGTGCGCATCTTCGGACCGACCGACACGCCCCCGAACAACCCGCCGACGCTGAGCATCACGTACACGGCGCCCTGAGGCTGTTCAGACCGGTCGAACGAACGGCTGCCGCCGACAGACGAACGCGTCGGTCCCGAGGCAATCGAGGCAAGCGTCGGCACCTTCGTGCAGTCGCGCCGTGACGGCGTCAGTCTGCTACGCACCGCCGCATGGCCG
>JAEUJR010000797.1 GCA_016793585.1 Archangium sp. | reverse complement strand
TCGGAGCCGAACTTGATGCTGGTGACGCGGCCGACGGTGACGCCGCCGAGGCGAACGGGCGAGTCGAACTGCAGGCCGTCGACGTTCTCGAACGCGCCCGTGTAGGTGTTCTCTTCGTCGAAGAGGTTGCGCTCCTTGCCGATGACGAAGACGACCAGCAGCGCCAGCGCGATGCCGAAGGCGATGAAGAGACCAGCGCGAACGATGATGCGTCGTTCACGCTCGGCGGGGTTCAAGGGTTGGGCCGTGCTCATGTCGGTTCAGCTCGCTCTCGCGTCGAGAAACGCGCGCACGTCGGGGTTGGTCGAGGCCTTGAACTCCTCCACGGTGCCCTGCGCGACGATCTTGCGGTGGGCGAGCATGGCCATGCGATCGGAGATGCGAAACGCGCTGTCCATGTCGTGGGTGACGACGATCTGCGTACAGCCCAGCTTCTCGTTCATCGACAGGATCAGCTCGTCGATCACGCGCGTGGAGATCGGGTCGAGGCCGGTGGAGGGCTCGTCGTAGAGGATGATCTCGGGTTCGATGGCGATGGCGCGCGCCAGCCCGACGCGTTTGCGCATGCCGCCCGAGAGATCCGATGGGCGCATGTTCTCGATGCCGGGCAGGTTCACCATCTTGAGGTTCTTCGCGATGCGCGCCGTGAGCTCGTCGTGCGAGAGCTTCAGGTGCTCGTTGAGCGGGTAGGCGATGTTCTCGCCGACGGTGAGCGAGTCGAACAACGCCGCGCCCTGGAACACCATCGACACGCGCTTGCGCACCTCGCGCAGCTGCTTCTCGTTCATCTGCGCCACGTTCTCGTCGTGCAGCAGCACCTGACCCGAGTCGGGGTACAAGAGCCCGATGAGGCACTTGAGCAGTACGCTCTTACCGGTGCCCGAGCCGCCGATGATGGTGAGCGTCTCGCCCTTCTTCACCTCGAGATCGAGGCCCTCGTAGATCTTCTTGGGGCCGAAGCTCTTCCAGAGATCGACGAACCGAATCACCACCTCGTCCGAGGTGGGCGCCTTCTCGCGGCGGGTGACGTCGGAGTCGCTCATCAGAACGCCAGGAACAACTTGGTCATGAAGAAGTCGGAGAGGCAGACCGACACCGACGCGATGGCCACCGTCTCGGTCGTCGCCTGACCCACGCCCTCGGTGCCGCCCGACACGCTGAAGCCCTTGAAGCAGCCGACGATGGCGATGATGAGGCCGAAGACGAACGACTTGAAGATGCCGCCGCCGAAGTCGACGAGCGACACGGTGTCGATGGCCGAGCGAAAGTACTGATCGAAGGGAATGTCGTACTGCTGGTTCACGACGGCCGAGCCGGCGAGCAGGCCGAACACGTCGGCGAGCGCGGTGAGGGCCGGCATGACGATGGCGCAGGCGATGAGGCGCGGCGTGACGAGCTTCTTGATCGGGTCTGCGCCGAGCGCCGAGATGGCGTCGATCTGCTCGGTCACCTTCATCGAGCCCAGCTCGGCGGTGATGCCCGAGCCGATGCGCGCGCCGACGGTGAGCGCGGTCAGCACCGGCCCCAGCTCACGAAACAGCGTGAGGATGACGACCTTGCCGACGGTGTGCTGCACGCCGAACTTCGCGAGGAAGTAGGCGAACTGCAGCGAGATGACGAGCCCGGCGAAGAGCGCAACGAGCGTCGCGATGGACAACGACCGAACGCCCAACATCACCACCTGGTAGGCGGTCGACCCGAGGGCGAGCGGAGGCGTCACGGCACGCAGGCACGCGCGCGTGAACATGAACACCATGCCGCCCAGCTGGAGCCACGCGCGGTTGATGCGCGCGGTGAAGGGAATGATCGACTCGAGCTCCTGCTGCACCAGCTCGGCGAGCTCGGTCTCACCCGTCGTGGGGCCACGCGGCGCCGGCGTCTCGTCAGGCGCGCTCACGGTGCCTGCTCCTGCGCGAAGCCCGCGATCAGCGCGTCGAAGGTGGGCTGCTGGGTGCTGCGCTGGCCGCGCGGCGAGACGTAGGTGAAGTCGTGCACGCAGCCGTTCTTCTTCATCACCACCACCTCGATCTCGGCCGGCACGCCGTCGATCGACACGTCGAAGTTCGAGCGCAGCGCGGCCCGGCCATCGAGGGTGAAGCTCTTGCGATCGGTGAGCACCCGCTCGTCGAAGCCGATCAGCAGATGGCCGGTCAGCACTTCGAGCGTCGGGTCGCCGTGATCCTTGCAGGTCGCGTTCATCGCGATGATGTGGCCGGAGTCTTTGGTGGCCCAGGCGAGGTCGTTCTCGGCGAAGTCGATGCGGCGCCAGGCAGGCTCGGCGGGCTGCGCGACCTTGTAGCGAACGCCGTCTTTCACGAAGCGGCCTTCACGAAGCGCCGGCCCGCACCCGAGCAGGAGAACGAAGAACACACCTGCCGACAGCCGACGCATCGCGCGGGAGCTAACCCCGAGAACCCCACC
>JAEUJR010000789.1 GCA_016793585.1 Archangium sp. | reverse complement strand
CGAAGATGCAGCGCCTCTACGTCGCCGAGTCGACGTTCAGCGCGACGGGCACCAACGCCGACCACCGCGTGCGCGTGGCCTCGAGCCAGGGCGTCGACGTGCTCAAGGCGCTCGCGAAGGCGCTGGCCGCGAACGGCGTCGACCTGGGCGCGCTCGGCTCGCTCGAAGGCGCGGCGCTGCCGGCCGACGTCACCAAGTTCGTCACCGTGCTCGCGAAGGACCTCGCAGCCAACAAGGGCGCTGCCACGCTGTTCGTCGGAGAGCGTCAGCCGGCGGCCGTGCACGCGATGGCCTTCGCCATCAACCTCGCGCTCGGCGGCGGCATGACCGTCACCCAGGGCGAGGCCGTCGACCACCCCAGCCAGTTCGACCAGCTCGCGGCGCTCACCAAGTCGCTCAACGAGAACGCCATCGACACGGTGGTGCTCTTCGACGTGAACCCCGTCTACACGGCTCCCGGCGCGCTGAAGTTCGGCGAGGCGCTCGCGAAGGCCAAGACGGTGGTGCACGCGGGCCTGTTCGCCGAAGAGACGGGCGCGAAGGCCAGCTGGCACGTTCCGCTCGCGCACTTCCTCGAATCGTGGAGCGACGCCGAAGGCTGGGACGGCACCGTCAGCCTCGTGCAGCCCATCATTCTGCCGCTGTTCTCGGGTCGCCCGCTCACCACGCTGCTCGCGCAGCTCGCCGGTGAAGCCGAGACCAACGACAAGAAGCTGCTCGAGGGCACGTGGCGCGCGGCTGGCGCTGCGCTCGCGAGCGAGAAGGCGTGGCGCAAGGCGCTCCACGACGGCATCGTTCCCGGCACGGCCCGCACCGCCGCGACGCCTGCTGCGAAGGTGGCCGAGATCGCCGCTGCCATCGGCGCGGTGAAGAGCGTGACGCCCGCGAAGGACAACTACGAGCTGGTCGCGATTCACGGCCACGCGAAAGACGGCCGCCTCACGAACACCTCGTGGGTGATGGAGCTGCCCGACACGATGTCGAAGCTCTGCTGGGACAACGCCCTGCTGGTGAGCCCGTCGACCGCGAAGGACCTCGCCATCGGCAGCCAGGTCAGCCGTAACGGCTACGCCGCCGACGTCGTCGAGGTGACGGCGAACGGCCGCAAGATCACCGCGCCTGCCTTCGTGCTCCCCGGCCTGTCGAACACCACCGTCGTCATGGTGCACGGCTACGGCCGGGCGATGGGTGAAGTCGCCAAGGGCATCGGCGTCGACGTGAACCCGCTGCTCGAGAACGGCCTCAACGTCGTCACGGGTGTGAAGATCACCAAGACCGGCGCGACGCAGACGCTGGCCTCGACGCAAGACCACTTCTCGGTGCCCGCGTCGCCGCTCAAAGAGCTCACCTTCGTGAAGATGCTCGACGAGCCGGGTGACTCGGTTCACCGCAAGCTCGGCCTCGGCGACCGCCCGCTGTTCCGCTCGGCGACCGCGAGCGCGTACCAGAAAGACGCCGAGTTCGCGCAGAAGGGCAACATTCCCGAAGACCTCGTGCAGCTCGGCACGCCGAAGAACCGGCCGTCGAAGCCGCTCCAGCCGCACACCGAGATCGTCTACGAAGGCCAGCAGTGGGGCATGGTCATCGACCTGTCGGCCTGCATCGGCTGCAACTTCTGTTCGATCGCCTGCCAGTCCGAGAACAACATCGCGACCGTCGGCCGCGAGCAGGTGCTGCTGGGCCGTGAGCTGCACTGGATTCGCATCGACCGGTACTTCTCGGGCGATGTCGACTCGCCGCAGGCCATTCATCAGCCGGTCGCGTGCATGCACTGCGAGAACGCGCCGTGCGAGCCCGTGTGCCCGGTGTCGGCGACGGTTCACGACGAAGAGGGCGTGAACTCGATGGCGTACAACCGCTGCATCGGCACGCGGTACTGCGCGAACAACTGCCCGTACAAGGTGCGCCGCTACAACTACCTCGACTTCACGCACACCGGGAACGTCTACGTCGAGCCGTACTGGAAGGAGCGCATGAAGACGCTCAAGCTCCAGCGCAACCCCGACGTGTCGGTGCGGTACCGCGGCGTGATGGAGAAGTGCTCGTACTGCACGCAGCGCATCGAAGAGGCGAAGATCTCGGCCAAGCGCAAGGGTGAAGACCGCAAGGCGCTGCC
>JAEUJR010000765.1 GCA_016793585.1 Archangium sp. | reverse complement strand
AAGGGCCTCGACTTCAAGGCCGAGAACATCAAGGCCATTGCCCGCGACGCCGACGTGCCCATGCTGCGAAACGTGCCGCTCGCCCACGCCCTGCTGCGCACCGACGTCAATCAGGAGATCCCTGAAGAGCTCTATGACGCGGTCGCCGAGGTGCTGAACTTCGTCTACCAGCTCAAACACCCGGCTCCCGAAGCGGCACGCGCTTAAACTTCGGAGCAGGGCAGTGGTAGCGTCGTCTCCGTGGCTGACGACCCCGAGATGGCAATCGCCATCAAGTACGACCGCGAGAAGGACGGCGCACCGCGCGTCATCGCGAAGGGCATGCGGCTCAAGGCCGAGAAGATCAAAGAGCTCGCGAAGCAGGCCGGTGTGCCCTTCATGAAGAACACCACGCTCGCTGCGGCGCTCTACCGGGTCGACGTCGGCCAGGAGATCCCCGAGGAGCTCTATGACGCGGTCGCCGAGGTGCTGAACTTCGTGTACGCGTTGCAGCAGGAGCAGGGGAAGAAGTGACCTCTCTTCGAGGAGTCTGAGTCATGGCGAAGGTAGGACAACAGCCGAGCAAGGCGCCGCTGTGGCCGTGGGGCGGGCCACGGAACGTTCGCGACAAGCTCGTCGACAAGACGCAGGTCACCACCAAGGCGAAGAAGAAGGGCGACCCCAAGAACCCGGCGCTCGCGTCGGCCGCGCTGCTCGACTTCATCGCGCCCGCGCACTCGGCCGAAGAGCTGCGACTGCCCATGCCTCCGATGCCGATGGGGCACGGGGCCGATCTCGAGGGCTTTCTCGATCGGCCCTATGTCTCGACCGTCGCCGAGCGCATGAGCGAGTACCGTCAGGCCGAGATGGAGCGCGGCATGACGTCGCTCCGTGCCGCTCCGGAGCGCGTCGAGCGTCTGCGTTCATTGCTCCAGCGCGAGGCGCAGATGCTCAACCTCGTCGGCATGGTGGGGGAGGCGATGAGCGAGGTCGAACGGCGGCGCCGCGAAGAGCAGGCGGAAGAGACCTTCTGACATGGCCGACAACGACGCTCAGCTCGCCAGCCGCCTTCAGAAATGGGCAGACGGCAAAGCGACCCTCAAAGACGTGCGCGGCTACTCGAACGAAGAACTCTATTCGATCGCGCGCATGGGGTACTTCTTCTTCTACCAGGGCAAGCTCGAAGAAGCGCGAACCATCTTCCAGGGGCTGTACGCGGTGAATCCGCTCGACCCCTATTTTGCAAAGGCGCTTGGCGTTGTTGAGATGGCGGCGGGAAACGCAGCGGGCGCGTTGGCAGCTTACGACGTTTGTCTGAAGCTTTCGCCTCAAGATTCAGCCGCTTACGTGGGCAGGGCCGAGGTAAAGGTGGCTCAGGGGCAGCGGAGCGGGGCGGTGGAGGATCTGCGCCGAGCCGCCCAGCACGTGGGCGTCGATGATCCCCTGAAAGACAAGATCGGCGCGCTCTTACAGCGGCTTTCTCGAAAGTAAGAAACACGACGCAACTCGAAATGGTGCGTCGAGATAATGTTCACATCAGCGCCGGGGAATACACCTCGGACCACTCAGGAGAGCAAAACCATGGCATTCGTCAGCCT
>JAEUJR010000764.1 GCA_016793585.1 Archangium sp. | reverse complement strand
CAACACCGTCTCCGCAGCCAAGCGTCACCGCCAGTCCCTCAAGCGCAAGGCGCGCAACACCCATGTGAAGTCCGAGTTCCGCGCTGCCCTCAAGGCCGCTCGTGAGGCGACTGCCTCGGGCGACGCCGCCAAGGCCAAGGAGGCCGTTCGTGTGGCGACCCGCCTGATCGATCGCGCCGCCTCGAAGGGCGTCGTTCACGCCGCGACCGCCAGCCGCCTCGTCGCGCGAATGGGTCACAACCTGAGCACCGCCGGCAAGAAGCCCGCGGCTCCGGCGAAGTAACAGACCTGCAGAGTCAGTTCGCACTGGCCGACGGGGCTTCCACGGAGCCTCGCCGGCCGTCGTGTTTTCCGAGGAAGACTCCGCACCACGGCCTGACGTGAACCTCACCACCCGGTCGCGAGCCGCTCGGCGCCTTCACGCATCAGCGACTCCGACAGCCGACGCAGCGCGGTGCCACGGTTCGTCTCGCTCGACAGCACGTCGGCGCCTGGTGGGTAATCTTCGCCTCCCGTCACCTGGACGGTGTTGAGCGCGACGCCGTTCTTCAGCAGCGTCAGCTTCACCGTCGCCTGAAACCGGTAGTTCGGCAGCCGGCCCGGGCTCGGAGCGACGAGTGGAAACGAGGCCACGCTGAGCAGCACGCCTTCGATGCGGCCGGGAGCCTCGGCTCCACCCAGCCGCCCTGCCCTCAGGTAGTTCTCGCGCAGCGCCTGGGTGAAGAAGGCTTCGGCGCCGGGCTCCGAGGTCTGGTTGGTGAAGACCGGCACGTGCACCGACGACAGCCCGCCTGGCAGCTCGCTCACTGGCGCGACGACGCGATAGCCACACGCCGTCGTCATCAGCATCACGAGCGCCAGCCGTCGCATCAGCCCACCACGAAGTTCACGAGCCGCTTCGGCACGAAGACGAACTTCTTCACCGTCTTGCCCTCGAGCCACGGCTTCATCTTCGGGTCGGCTTCGGCGAGCGCGCGCACCTCGGCTTCGGTCGCGTTGATGGGCGCCTGAATCTCGGTGCGCAGCTTGCCGAGCACCTGCACCGCATACGTCACGGTGTTCTCGACCACGAGCGAGGCGTCGAACTTCGGCCACGGAGCGATGGAGACGAGGCCTTCACCACCCAGCCGGCTCCACAGCTCTTCCGCCAGGTGCGGCGCGTACGGAGCCAGCACCGCCATGAACGAGCGCGCGATGGCCTTCGGCAACGTCTTCGCGCCGGTCGCCTCGTTCGCGAACGTCATCATGTGGCTGATGGCCGTGTTGAAGCGCAGCCCGAGCGTGTCCTTCTCGACTGCCTGAATGCACTTGTGCAGCGCCTTGTTGAGCTCGGGCTCTGACTCAGGCGCAGCGTCGGTGAGCTTGCCCGCGAGCGCGCCGGTCTCTTCGTTCACCACGAGCCGCCACACGCGATCGAGGAAACGCGCGACGCCGGCGACGCCCGACATCTGCCACGGCTTCACCTGCTCGAGCGGGCCCATGAAGAGCTCGTAGAGCCGCATCGCATCGGCGCCGTGCTGCTCGATGACCTCGTCGGGCGAGACGACGTTGAAGCGGCTCTTCGACATCTTCTCGACCTGCTTGTGCACCTTCTCGCCGGTCACCTTCACGAAGGCGCCGTCTTCGCGGTCGTCGATCTCGTTCGGGTAGAAGTACTTCCCGCTCTCGCTCCGG
>JAEUJR010000995.1 GCA_016793585.1 Archangium sp. | reverse complement strand
CCACCTCGGGGCTGATGCCGCAGCCGGTCTCTTTCACCATCACACGCGAGGCGCCCAGCGCCTTCACCAGCGCTCCGACGATCTCGTAGCCACCGCGAAAATCGCGATCGCCCTCGGGCTGCGTGAGCTCCTGGCCGGGGTTCAAGTGAACCGCCATCGCGTCGGCGTTGATGCCCTCGAAGAGTCTGCGAACGCCGTCCACGCCAAGCCGTACGGCCTGCACCAGTCCGATGTTTCCGATGAGCACCGTGGAGGGCGCCACGTCTCGCACCGCGAAGGTTCTCGTCAGCTCGGGGCGCTCGGCCATGGCGCGCTGGCTGCCGACGCCGAAGGCCACGCCGAACTCCTCGGCCACCTGAGCGATGTCGCGATTGACCTGCATGGCCCGCTCGGTGCCGCCCGTCATTCCCGTCACCAACAACGGGGCCTTGAGCCGTTTGCCGAACAGCGGGGTCGACAGATCGAGCTCGTCAGCCGACAGCTCGGGCATCGCGCAGTGAACGAGAAACAACCGATCCAAAAGGGTGGTGTTCTCGACGGGCGCCACCTCTTCAGTGGCACACAAGTCGAGGTGGGCGTCTTTCCGCTTCGCGGTGGTCTCGTCGACCGGCATCGGCTGTGGGCGCGTAGCAGACATCGTTCACCTCATCCAACCGTCAAACCCGTTGATCTGATTCTCGTTTGTCATCAAGCGGTCGGTTGACTAACGCGGCCGGTCGAAAAGCGCTGGTTTCCGGCACCTGATGCAGAGAAGAGCGCCGCATGGGTCCGGTCTGCGTGTTTCTTCACCGCGGCGAGTACGACGCCGTTCATCAGGGGCTGTCGATCGCCGCAGCGTCGGTCGCGATGGGCCGGAAGGTCGAGGTGTATTTCTTCTGGTTCGCGCTCGAGCGGCTGGTGCGCGGCAACCTCGACGAGCCCGATCTGGAAGGCCGCGACGACGTGAACGCCACGATGGAGCTGCGCCAGGTGCCCACCTGCCGCCAGCTGCTCGACGTGGTGCGGGACTCGGGGCTGGCGACGCTGTTCGCGTGCACGGGGTCGATGGCGTCGCTCGGGCTCAACCCACCCGACGTGGAGCCGAAGGTCGACACGCTGATCGGGTGGACGTCGATTCTGGGCCGCACCGCAGGCGTGGTCGACCGCTTCTTTCTGTGAAGTCGGCTATGGGGTGCCGATGATCCTCGCACCGAAGACGATCGAGTCCCTGCTGAAGCACAACAAGGACTGGGCGGCCGAGCGCGTTCGTGAAGATCCCGACTTCTTCAGGCGGCTGTCGGGCCTGCAGACCCCGAAGTTCTTGTGGATCGGGTGCAGCGACAGTCGCGTGCCCGCGAACCAGATCACCGGCACCGAGCCCGGAGAGATCTTCGTTCACCGCAACGTCGCCAACCTCGTGGTGCACACCGACATCAACGTGCTCTCGGTGCTCGAGTACGCGGTCACGCAGCTGAAGGTCGAGCACATCATCGTCTGCGGCCACTACGGGTGTGGTGGTGTGCTCGCGGCGATGGGCCGGCAGTCGTTCGGCGTGCTGAACAAGTGGCTTCGCAACATCAAAGACGTCTACCGCCTGCACGAGGCCGAGCTGATGGCTTGCCCCGACGACGTGGCGCGCGGACGGCTGCTCGTCGAGCTCAACGTGCGGGAGCAGGTGCTCAACCTCGCCAAGACGTCGATTCTGCAGAGAGCGTGGAAGCACGAACATCGACCAGTGCTTCACGGCTGGGTATACGGACTCGAAGACGGGCTGATCAAGCCGCTCGTCGACATGCAGCCGGGGCACGATCTGCACCCGCTGTATCGCTACGAAGGGCTCTAGATCGTCGCCGCGACGTCGCGCACGACCGGGTCAGCGTCGTTCTTCATCGCCCGAATCGCCGCGTGGTACGGCTTCGACGCGGTCTTCCATCGGGAGAGAGACAACACCGCGAGCCGGCGAACCAGCGCGTGTTGGTCCTGGAGCACGCCTGCCAGGGCCGGGAGCGCCTTCGCACCTGCCGCTGCGCCGAGTTCACGATCACCGAGCACCGAGGCGGCGTGCCAGCGCACGACGGCGAACGGACTCGAGAGTGCGCGCAGGGCTTCGTTCACGTCGCTCTTCCGAAGGTCGACGAAGCTTCGACCGGGAGCGAGCTCGTGCTCGACGAGTGAACGCCCTTTCGCGTTCTCGCTGAGCCAGGCCTCGAGCGGTCGGTAGTCGAGGGGTCGAGGCGCTCCTCCAGCGGTGATCGCCTTGAGCCGCGCCGTGAGCCCATTCACGGCGGTGGCGGGCCTCTGCTTCGAGAGCCACTCGACGTCGCCGAGCATGCCCAACGCCATCGCAAACCAGAGCTCGTCGGCCCGTCTGCGAAGCGCCGCGATCACCTTCGGGCTGGCGACGCCGATCTGCCCGAGCACCTTCGCCGCGGTCCACCCGTTCTTCTTGTCGGCGAGGGCACCAACCAGCGCGTCGTGTGCCGCTTCACCCATGGCGAGCAGCTCGCGTTGCGCCTGTTCGCTCGTGATGCCCTCGAATTGACCGAAGCGCGTCACCAGAAAGGCCGCCCGCTCGCTCGGTTGCTGCTTGGCGAGCTTCTGGCGCGCCCGCTTCTGAGCGGCCTCTCTGCTGAAGAGCCGGCGCGCGAGCGTGTCGTCGATCGTCTCGCGCGCGAGCTCAGGGCCACCCTCTTCGTCGTGCCAGAAGCAGACGAAGTCGCCGGTGCAAGCGAGGAGCTCGAGCGCATCGGCGCGCAGCGCGCCCGCGATTCGGACGAGCACCTTGAAGTACCGCTGCTCGACCGACCGCCACTGCGCGACGGTGCCGCGAGTCGCCTCGGCGGTCAGCTCCTGCTCGAGCCGCCGCGCCGTCTTGTGGTTCAGCTCGAGCTCGTGCGGCCAGTCGGCGGGGTTGAAGCGGGCGCTCCAGAAGCTCGTGGGCGTCTCGGCGTCAGGGCCCTCTTCCGTACTGCTCGCTGCCAGCGACGGCAACGACAGCAGCCCGTCGAGCTCGCGGTACACGCCAAAGAGCGCGACTGCGTAGAAGTGCTCGTGGCGGTGGTGCTTCGCGAACCGTTTCAGCGCCGCGCGCAGCTCCTCGAAGAGCTCGAGCTCGAAGCGCTTCCAGTCGAAGGCCATGCCGCGACCATCTCAGAAAAGCTGCGCGCCGATCACGATTCCCGGAACGAGCCGAACGCCCTGCCGCGGGTCGATGCCCCACGGAGACAGCGCCGTGAGGTCCGAGCGGGTGAACGAGACCAGCTGCGTGAACGACGGGCCGGCGAACACCGAGAAGGCGTCAGCGAACTGGTAGCCCACGGTCAGGCGCTCGTTCACGGCGAGCACATCGGCCGGGCGGGTGATCGTCGACAGCCACATGAGCGTTCCCGTGTCTGCCTCGAGCTGGCCGTAGAACCTGCCGAAGTCGAGGTGAAGGCCGAGCCCGAGGCCGGCGAAGAGCCGGGCTCCATCGCGCGGGTTCAGCCCGACGGTGCCGTAGCTGTACACGTTTCGGCTGCCGAGCTTCACCGCGAGGTTCACCACCTGGGTCTCGTTCGCCCACACCGCCGCGCGGAACTGTCCCTTCGTGATGACGTTGAGAATGCCGATGGGCGCGTCTGACTCCCTGGCGATGTTCAGCACGCCGATCTGAGTGCCCTTCACCGTCGAGGCGATGTTCAGCACGCCAACCTGGGCGCCCGTGACGTCACCGCCGATGTTCAGCACCCCGACCTGCGCTCCGGTGACGACGCCTGACGCGACGTTGAGCGCAGAGCCCTGGAAGCCGCGGAGCTCGGCCGTCGTCAGGTTGACGGCGCCCGCCTGGAGCCCGGTGGTGTTGCCCGTCACGACGTTCACCGCGCCCACCTGAACGCCGAGCAGCCCGCCTGCGATGACGTTCACGGCGCTCACCTGCCCGCCTACGGCCCCGTTGCTGACGAGGTGAAAAGCACCTGCCTGCACGCCCTTCATCGAGCCCGCGACGATCGTAGCGGGAGCGACCAGCACGCCGCGCACGTCGTCGGTCGAGATCAGCGCCACACCGGCTGCCCCCACGCCGTCGAGCCCGCCCGTGCGGTAGGCCACGCCGCCCACTGCCACGCCGCGAGTCGGCCCATCGACCCACGTGCCCAGACTGCTCAGCGCTGCCCCAGCCACCTCCCCTTCACGGGCCCACAAGACGCCGAGGCTGAAGTTCGTCTTCGGAGGCCCCATCAGCGCACCGCCGAGGCTCAGCGGGTACGCGAACGCGACGTCGACGGGAAGGTATGGGCGCGGCTCGTCACCACGCGCCACCAGCGCCTCCTTTGCCGTGGGCACCAGCTGCGCTGACGTCACCGTCGCGGTCTGCTTCTCGGCCAGCGCGAGCGTCGTCTGCCCGAGCCCACCCTTCCCGTCGTCGACCAGCACCCGATAGCTGCCGGGCTCGACGCCGAGCTGCAGCGGGGCGCCCGCGCTCTTCGCCACTTCGACCACCAGGCCGCCCGTCGCGTTGAGCACGAACACGCGCCCGCTCAGGCCAGGGTCGAGCTCGAGCTGAGACGTCGCGACGCGCACGTCGGTCAGCACCATCTCTCCCGTGCCGACGAGCTGAATGTCGAAGGCCGGCCGTTGGGGGCCGCTGCGGGTCGACGCGGTGCGCGCGAGCGTCTCGTTGAACGCGAACTGATACGCCTCCGCGAGCGTGACGCGGCCATCGCGGCTGGTATCGGCAGCGCCACGAAGCCCCGAGACGAGCGCGTGCGTGAAGACGCTGGCCTTGAGCCGCTCCGACTCCTGCGCGGCTTCGTCGATCGAGGCTGACGTCAAGAACGCATGGCCCTTGAGCTGGTTCGACGCGTCGACCAGGAATGGAGGCCGCGACACGCCGCCCTTCGAACGGGTGAGGGCTCCCGAAGCGCACGCGTCGACGATCGCGAGGCGCACTTCTGCGGGGAGCTGATCGAGCCGACGGCGCAGCTCGTCGTAGGGGTAGCGCTCCTGCCCCAGCAACAGCCCGTTCTCGTCGGAGTGGCCCGAGTAATAGAAGATCACCTCGAGCCGGCCCGCCGAGTCTCGAGCTGCGGTCAGCCTTCTCGAAAGCTCGTCGATGGCACGCCCGATGTCGGCCGGCTTCGGCTCTTCGATGGCCATGAGATCGCGCGGGGCCACGCCGCCCAGCTGCGCCAACACCGTGGCGACCGACTTCGCGTCACTCGCCGCGTAGCGGAGCGTCACCCGCTCCTTGCCTCCATCGTTCGCGCCCACGACGAGCGCGAAGCGGCGAACCGCGGGCTCCGACTGACCCGTCACCAACTGGGCGATCAGCAGCGCTGAGAGAATCATCGAAGCTCCTTCACGAGAACGATCGACCGCTGGTGGGTGGAGGGGTCGACCGCGAGCGCCGCATGTTGGGCGTCACTGCTCCGCGCGGCCTGCCGGGCCAACTCCGAGAGCGCGTCGATCGACAGTGGATTTTTCGACGTGAACAAGACGAACCGCTCGAAGCCGGGTGACGCGTCGAGCTCGAACGCTTGCTGCGTCGAGAACGAGCCGGCGTCGGTCGAGGTGTCGGCGCTGTGCAACGGCGCATGAACCGTCACCTGCCCCAGCGCGTCGAACGACAGCAGCACCACGAAGCCGGCTTCGTCGACGCCGTAGCGCGCCTGCACGAGATCACCCGCACGAACCGGAGCGCCGTTGCCGAGCGGCTGTGGGCCCTGCGCCGTCATGCGGAACAGCGCGAGCCGTGCGCCTTCACCTTTGAGGATCGTCTCGTCTCCGCGCGGAACGAAGACGATCGCGAGGATCACGGCGGCCGCCAGCCCGAACGCCGGAAGCAGCCAACGACGGCTTTGCTGCACGGGCGCCTGCGCCTTCACCAGCGCCGCCACGCGTGCCGGAGGGTGCGCAGCCAGCGTCTTCGCCGAGTCGGCCCTGAGCCCGTCGAGCCGGGCCTGCAGCGTCGCGTCCATCGCCTGATCGACCCGTGCGCGCTGCTCGGGCGTGACCTCGCCCAAGAGGTAACGCTCGAGCAGCCAGTCTGGAGGTTCCTGCCGGCTCATGGCGCCGCTCCTTCATCCAGCGTGGACAACTTCGCGCTCAACGTTCGAAGGCGCTTGCGCACCCCTGACACGGACATCCCCACTTCTCTGGCCACCTCGTCGTGCGTCATGCCGTCGAGCAGGTGCATCACGGCGATGGTGGCGGTCGACTCGGGCTCGACGCTGAAGAGCCGTCGCAACGTCGAGGCGGCCTGGGCGCGCGCGGCTTCGTCGAGCTCCTGCGCGATGGTGAGCACGAGCTCGTCGTCGCGATCTTCCGGTTTGCGTTTCTGCGTGCGCAGCCTGTTGAGGCACACGTTGGTCGCCAGGCGGAACAACAGCGACGAGGGCGCGGCGTCATCGAGCGAGCGCTGGTGCCGAAGCACCTGCACGAACACGTCCTGCATCGCGTCGAGCGCCTGACCTTCGTCGCGCAGCAGCCGCCGGCACCGACGGAGCACCATCGGTCCATGCGTTCGGTAGAGGTGCTCGACGTCGAGGGCCACGGCGCTCCTTGTTGCAACGGCTCCCCCGGTAGCAAGAGAAGCCGACGGGAGTGAGAGCGAATTCATCGGCTCAATTCGCTCGCCGCACCGTCGAGGCGCCGCTCGAGGTGACGTTCACGGTGCCGGCTCCCGAGACCTCGACCGTCGAGGCGCCCGAGGCATGCCCCGTGGCCGACGTGGCCGCCGTGAGATCGACCAGCGACGCGCCGTCGGCTGACACCGTGACCGTGTTGGCCGAGAGCGGCCGCGCGCGCACCGTCGACGATCCCGTCACGTTCATCGACAGCGCCTCGGTCTTGCCCTCGAGCTTCACCGTCGAGGCGCCAGAGGCATCGACCGTCACCGTCGCGCTGTCGACGCCCGAGATGATCACCGTGCTCGCGCCCGACGCTTCGACCGGCAGCTTCGGCGCCGCGGTCACCGGGGCCGTCACCATCGACGCCCCCGACGCGCTGATACCCTCGAAGCGATCGTTCGAGACCTCGATCTTCACCGGCGTGAAGCCCATGAGGTCGATGTCGGGCCGAACCCGCAGCACGAGCCGCCCGTCGCTCACGAACGTCTCGATGTACTGGGCGATGTTCTCGTCGGTGGTGAGCGACACCGCGCGGTCGCCCTTCGTCGCGATCACCTCGATCGCCGAGTGGACCTCGAGCGACGAGAACACCGGCACCTCACGCGCCTGGGTGACGCGCTTGCCGTTTCCGACGAGGCCAAAGCCTCCACACGCGGTGAGGGCGAGCGAGACGGCAGCGGCAAGCAGGCGGGACATGGTGGGCTCCTCGAAGTGCATCGGGTTCGCCTGCTCGAACACCGGCACCGAGAAGAACTGTCACCACGCCTTTCGCTACGGCGTCGAATTCCCCAAAGGCCCCGAAAACCCGCTGGTTCGCTTCGGAGGCTCGAACGCCTGCAGGTTGTACAGGTTCACGGCTCGCAGCAGGAACGTGTCGGCCAGTTGATTGAAGAGCACGCCAGCGATCGAGATCACCGCGCCACCGAGCAGCGCGATCGGAAGAATGGGGAAGATCGCTCCTGCGGCGAGACCGACGATCAGCCCGCCGAGCATCGTGACCGGCCCCGTGATGCCGAGCACCAGCCCCGTGATGCGCAGGCCTTTCACGCGCACCAGTTCGTCCTGACAGAGCGCGCACCCCTCGAAGAACGCAGGCGCCTCTTCTCCGAAGAAGCCCAGCTCGAGCTCAGCGCCGTTCTTGATCAGTCGAAGCCCACCCAGCCGCGTGTCTTCGAACGGCGCGACGGTGATGAGGCTCGGCTTCTGGGCCAGCGCGGGGAACGCCAGCAGCGAGAGCAGGAGGGCCAGTCGCATGGGGCTGCAACCATACAGTGTGTGCGGAGAACGGCCAGCCAGCGGAACGCCCGTCAGCGAGTCAGGTGTAGCGCTGCTCGAACAACCCCCGCAGCTTCGGGTTCTTGCGCAGCAGCTCGAGGGTCAGGTCTGCATGACCAGGCACGTAGCCGTTGCCGACGATCATCGTGACGTCTTTGCCGACGCCTTCTGCGCCGAGCGCCGCGGCGGTGAAGCTGGTTGCCATCGAGAAGAAGATCACGGTGCCGCCGTTCTTCACCGAAAGAATGCTGGCCATCTCGGTGTTGCCGACCGACGCGCAGTTCACGACGAGGTCGGCCATCGCGCCGTTCGTCAGCTCCGACACCTTCTGCATCACATCGACGCCCTTCGTCGCGTCGCAGGCCATGACGTGATCGCACAGCCCGATGCTCTTGAGCGCGTCGAGTGCCGGCTGCGAGATGTCGAGGGCGATCAGCGTGCCGTTGCCCGCCATGAGCTCACGGGCCTGCGCGAGACACAGCGCACCACTCTTCCCTGCTCCCAACATCACGACCGTCTGGCCCGGCTTCACCCAGCGCGCGACGAGGGCGGGCGCTCCGGCGACGTCGAGGGCCGCGAGGCTCAGGGTGTCGGGCAGATCCGACGGCAGCTTCGCGAAGATGCCGCTGGCGAACAGAATCGCGTGGCCGGTGATGTCGATGCGATCGATCTCGGGTCTGATGCCACGAACGGTCTCGATCACCAGCGGCGTGAGCGTGAGGCTGACGAGGGTGGCGATGCGATCGCCCTGCTTCAGTGTGCCGAAGGCGGGGTGCTCCTTCGAAACCTCGCGCACGCGGCCGATCAACATGCCGCCCGAACCGGTGACGGGGTTCTGCATCTTGCCGCGCTCGGCGACGATGGCCCGCACCGCGTCGACGATCTTCGAGGGATCTCCGCCCGCAGTGTCCTTGAGTTGCTTGAACGAGGCCGCGTCGATGTTGAGGCTCTCGACGTCGATCAGCAGCTCGCCAGGCCGCAACGGCAGCGAGGGGTCGATGACACGAGCACGCTGAGGAAGAACGCCCTGCTCGTTCTTGACGCGAGAGAGGCCGTAGAGATCGAGAGCCATGCGCCGCGCATTACCACGCGGCTCACCAGCTGATGATCAGAACGTGTACTGCACGCGCGGGTAGAACCCGAGCGACGGAATGTTCGGGCCGATCACGAAGCGGAACGCGACGTCGAGACCGATCGAGAAGTGGTCCATGTTGGTCGCGTACTCGATGGAAGCCGCGATGCCCGCGTTCACACCACCCGTCACGTCGGTCACGGGCGCGGGGTCGAGCAACGTCCACCCGGCGAGGAGCTTGCCGCCGACGTACAGGCGCTCGAGCACGCGGTGCAGGTACCCGCCCGACGCGCTGACGAAGATGAGCGTGAAGTTGTCAGACAGGTTGCACGAGTTGTTCTTCAGCCCCGACCAGCAGTTCTGCGCGTTCGCGCCGATGCCGACGTGCACGCCGATGGGAATGAGGCCCGAGCCACCGCCGATGGTCAGCTGGTACCCGCCGCCGAGCTGCAGGTAGGTCTGAAGGTTCGAGTAGCCGTTGTCGCCACCGAGCGTGAAGAAGCCGCCGATGTCCGTCTCGGTGAAGAAGCCACGGCGGACCTGCAGCGGCACACCCTCGGACGGGGTCGCGGCAAAGGCCGCCGAAGTGAGGGTCAAGGTCAGCAGCGCAACGAGCTTCCGCACGAATCCACCTCCCAGAAACAACGGGCGCGGCACCATACAGGTCCGGGGTGGGTCCGCCAACGCCAAAAACTCACCTCGGAGACGATTCAAACCGGCAGAACGCCGCGCTTCCGGCCGACGGGCAGCTGCTGGGCGGGAACGTAGAGATCGAGGCGCGAGGCGAGCTCCTGCCGCAGCTGCTTGCCGGGAATGATCTCGTCGACGATCAGCTCGGAGGCGAGCTTGAAGATGTCGACGTCTTCCCGGTACTCGTCGCGCAGCTTCTGAATGTACGCCTGCCGCTCGGGGCCTTCGGGCTTCTCCTGAATCTTGTTGAAGTACACGGCGTTCACCGCCGCCTCGGGGCCCATCACCGCGATCATCGACCCCGGCAGCGCGAGCGTGACGTTCGGGTTGAAGCCCGGGCCGCTCATCGCGTACAGCCCGGCGCCGTAGGCCTTGCGAACCACGACGCAGATGCGCGGCACGCTGGCTTCGCTCACCGCCGAGATCATCTTCGCGCCCGAGCGAATGATGCCCTGCTTCTCGACCTTCGAGCCGATCATGAAGCCGGGCACGTCAGCCAGGTAGATGAGCGGAATGTTGAACGCGTCGCACAGCCAGATGAAGCGCGCGGCCTTGTCTGCGGAGTCGACGAAGAGCACCCCGCCCTTGTACTTGGGCTGGTTCGCCACGATGCCGACGACGTAACCGTTGATGCGCGCCAGGCCGGTGACGAGCTCCTGCGCGAACAGCTTCTTCACCTCGACCCAGCTGCCCTCGTCGACGAGCTCGTTGATGAGCGCGTACATGTCGAAGGGCTTGTTCTGATCAGCTGGAATGATCGAGACGACGGGCGGCTCACCCGCGGCGGTCGCGACAGGGTCGATCGGCTTGCCCGAGGTCTTCGGCGCCTTCACCGCGGCACGTGGCGGCTTCTCGTTGCAGTTCAGCGGCATCATGCCGATGTACTGGCGCGCGAACGCGAGGGCCTCCTGCTCGGTCTTCGCGAGCACGTCGCCGCAGCCCGAGATCGAGCAGTGCATCTTCGCGCCGCCCATCTCTTCGAGCGTCACCTTCTCGCCGATCACCTCGGCCGCCATGCGCGGGCTGCCCAGGTACATCGACGCATTCCCGTCGACCATGATGACGATGTCGCAGAACGCGGGAATGTACGCGCCGCCGGCCGCCGAGGGCCCGAAGAGCACGCAGATCTGCGGCACGGTGCCCGACAGATGCACCTCGTTGTAGAAGATGCGGCCGGCACCGCGGCGACCGGGGAACATGTCGACCTGGTCGGTGATGCGGGCTCCGGCTGAGTCGACCAGATAGAAGAGCGGCACCTTCAGGGTCCGCGCCACCTCTTGAATGCGGAGGATCTTCTCGACCGTGCGCGCGCCCCACGAGCCCGCCTTCACCGTCGAGTCGTTCGCCATGATCGCGACCGGCCGGCCATCGATGCGCCCCACGCCGGTGATCACCCCGTCTGACGGCAGCTCGGGGTCGCGGTTGTTGGCGAGCTTGCCCTCTTCGACGAACGAGTCCTTGTCGATGAGCAATGCGATGCGATCACGCGCGAAGAGCTTGCCGACCTCTTTGTTCTTCGCGTGGTACTTCTCGGCGCCGCCCTTCTCGACCCGTTCGACCAGCCCGACCAGCTTCTCCGTCATCGACATGTGAAGACCTCGCGTTCGACGTCGTTGGTGCGCGCGCGGCTGTACACACGTCGTGGCTGGTTGTCAGCGCTGATTCACTCGGGGAC